>JADGGV010000539.1 GCA_019689775.1 Gemmatimonadota bacterium | reverse complement strand
CCTCTCCCCCTCTCGGCCACCCGCCCCCGGCGCTCCCAACATCACCGTGCGGCCGGTCCGCGGCCGTCGCGACCTCGGCCGCTTCATGAAGCTGCCGTGGTCGATCTACCGGGGCGATCCCAACTGGGTCCCGCCGCTCCTCATGGATCTCCGGACAGCGTTGACGCCCGGGAAGCACCCGTTCCACGAGCACGCCGAGGTCGAGTACTTCCTCGCGTGGCGCGGTGGTCGGCCCGTCGGCCGCATCGCGGCGACCGTCAACCGGCAGTACATCGACTTCCACGGCGAGAAGCTCGGCTTCTTCGGCTTCTTCGAGAGCATCAACGATTGCGGCGTGGCGGAGGCGCTGCTCGGCGCCGCGGAGGCGTGGTTGCGGGCGCGCGGGATGGAGCGGGTTCAGGGGCCGATGAACTTCTCGACCAACGAGGAGTTCTGCTCGCCCGGCGTGCTGATCGACGGCTTCGACACCCCGCCCAAGGTGATGATGACCCACTCGCCGCCGTATTACGCCGGCCTGCTCGAGGCGGCCGGATACGGCCGGGCGAAGGACCTGCTGGCCTATTACCTCGACGGTCCGACCCCGCCCGAGCGCTTGGTGCGCGGCGTCGAGCGGCTACAGAAGTCCGAGGGCATCACGATCCGATCGCTCGACCTGAGCGACTTCGACGCCGAGGTCGCGCGCATCAAGGAGATCTACAACAGCGCCTGGGAGCGGAACTGGGGCTTCGTCCCGATGACGGATGCGGAGTTCGACCACATGGCCCGAGCGCTCAAGCCGGTGGTCGAGCCGCGGCTCGTCCTGATCGCCGAGGTCCGTGGCGAGCCGGTCGGCTTCGCCATCGGGCTGCCGGACTTCAACCAGGTCCTGAAGCGGATCAACGGCCGGCTCCTCCCGTTCGGCCTGATCAAACTCCTGTGGTACCGGCGCAAGATCGATGAGGCGCGGGTGATCACGCTCGGCCTCAAGCCCGGCTTCCGGAAGATGGGCATCGACGCGATGCTCTACCTGCGGCTCTTCCAGGAAGGACCCAAGGTCGGCATCCCGCGTGCGGAGTGCTCCTGGATCCTGGAGGACAACTGGGACATGCGGCGCGGGCTCGAGCGCATGGGCGCCCGCGTCTACAAGACGTACCGCGTCTACGAGCGCGAGCTCTAGGACGCCGCTTCGCCTGGGGCGACGCGGTTCAGCGCTCGGCGATGGCCGGTGCGGTCGCCGCCTGGAGCGCGATGATCGACCAGTTGCTCGTCGACAACTGGTTCTCGACCACGAGATGGACCCGCTGCCCCGGTGAGACCAGGATGGTGCCCGTTCGGAACGTCTCCCGCGAGCCGATCGGATCGACGAGCAGCGACATCGCTCCGTTCGGCGTGTAGTCCGGTGGAAGCACGAAGTCGACCTGCTGCCCGGTCACCACGCTGCCGAGCCGGATGCGCGACCCGGACGGCAGGACGTAGATCACCACGTCCGCCCAGTTGTGGTTGGTGACGTGTAACGTGACCGGCTGCGGGGCCAGCTCTTCGGCCTGGTCCTCGTCCTTCTTCCCGAACGGCCAGACGCAAGCGCCGAGGAGCAGGGTGGCGAGGAGCACCGCGGCGACGGGGCGCGGGGACATGGGCGACCTCCCGGAAGGAGTGGGGCGCCGCGCGGCCGCGAGGCGCCCTCGATTATATATACGTGCGCAAGACGGCGGGCTCGAGGGCGTCGCGTCGGGGGCGTCCCTCGGCGGCCGCTGCGCCTGGCCATAGAGACGATGCAGACGCAAGCCGAGGTGATGGCCGGGACCCGCCGCGGGCTCCGCGGCGCGGCTCGGATCGATGCCGCTCTGGACGCCGTCCACGCGACCTCCCGCCTGTTCGCGGTGTATGCCGCGATCTCGGCTGTCGCGCTCCTGTTTCCGCACCGTCCGCGCTCCTGGCCGCTCCTCCTGGCCGTGCACCTCCTCGTGGTGCTGCTCGGCCTCGGCTGGGGCCCGGCGGCGAAGGCCGCCGCCGCCGTCGCGGGTCGCTGGCCGCGGGTCTGGGAGGTGCTGCGCGACTGGTACCCGCTCCTGTTGATCCCGGCGCTCTACAAGGAGCTGGCCATCCTGAACGTGGCCGTCTACGACGGCCGCTACTTCGATCCCGCGATCCTCCGCGTCGAGGGCGCGATCTTCGGCCATCCGAGCCAGGACCTCGCCCACGCTCTGCCCTATCTGCCGCTCTCCGAGCTGCTCCACGCGTCGTACCTCTCCTATTACCTGATCATCTACGGCCCGCCATTGTTCCTGTATCTGGCCGGCCGCCGGGCGGACTTCCGACGCGTGGTGTTCGGCGTGATGCTCGCGTTCTTCGTGCATTACGTCTTCTTCATCTATTTCCCGGTGCAGGGGCCGCGGTACCTGTTCCCCGCGCCCGGGGGCGTGATCGCGGAGGGCCCGATGTACCGTCTCGCGCACCGGATCCTCGAGGCCGGCTCGTCGCGCGGCGCGGCGTTTCCCTCCTCCCACGTGGGGGTCTCGATCGCGCAGACCGTCCTGGCGGCGCGGTTCCTCCCGCCTCTGGCTCCGCTGGTGGGCCTCCTGGCCACGCTCCTCGCGCTCGGCGCCGTCTATGGCGGCTTCCACTACGCCACCGACGCGAGCGTCGGGTTTCTCCTGGGCCTGGCCGCCGCGCTCGCCGCGCCGGCCGCCATGCGTCTCCTCCTTCGACTCCGAGCCGGCGAGTCCGGGCGCTGATGCGCCGGCAGGCCCTCTTCTGGCTCGTCTTCCTCGCGGCCGCGGCCGCCGCCGCGGCCGCCACACCGAGGCTGCCGGCCCCGGCTCGCGCCGTTACCATCTTCCTCCTCGTCGTGCTGCCCCCCCGCACCGGGGGGGCGGGGCGGGGCGCCCCGGCCCCGCCCCCGGCGGGCGC
>JADGGV010000538.1 GCA_019689775.1 Gemmatimonadota bacterium | reverse complement strand
ATATGTGTATAAGAGAGCGGGCACGTGTACGGGCACGGGCGCGGGCACGTTTAGGGGCACGTGTACGGGCACGGGTATGGCTGCGGACAATGAGGCGCCGGGGAGCCGGTACCTCGAGTGGGCGAAGTCGCGCGGGGGGATCCGCTGGAACCTCTCGGCGAGCGGCGTGCGCGCCTGCCCGCTCGAGCTGCTGGAGCCGGAGCTGGAGGATCTCGCGCCGGCCGGGTCGAACGCGTTCGGCTGGCCGCCGCTGCTGGACGCGCTCGGCGCGCGCTACGGCGTGGGGGCGGGGCAGATCGTGCTCGCCACCGGCGCGTCGCTCGCGAACCACCTCGTCTGCTCGGCGCTGCTCCGGCCGGGCGACGAGGTGCTCGTCGAGCACCCGGTGTACGAGCCGCTGCACGCGGTGCCGCGCCACCTCGGCGCCGGCGTGCGCGTCTTCGAGCGCAGGCGCGCGGACGGCTACGCGGTGGACCCGGAGCGGGTGCGGGCGGCGCTGACGCCGCGGACCCGGCTGGTCGTGCTCACGGACCTGCACAACCCGAGCGGCGCGCCGATCGGCGACGCGGCGCTCGTGGCGCTCGCCGAGCTCGCGGACGCGCATGACCTGCACGTGCTCGTCGACGAGGTCTACCTCGAGTGGCTGCACGACGAGGGGCGCGGCTCCGCCGTCCACGTCTCGCCGCGCTTCGTCACGACGCGCAGCCTGACGAAGGCGTACGGGCTGGACGGCGTGCGCGTCGGCTGGATCCTGGCCGAGCCGGCGCTCGCCGATCGCTTCCGCCGCGTGCAGAACCTGTTCTACACGACGCTCGCGATGCCCTCGGAGCGGCTCGCTACTCGGGCGCTCGCGCGGGCGACGTCGCTGCTCGCGCCGCTGAAGGAGCTGACCGCGCGCAACCGCGACATCGTCGATGCGTTCGTCGCCGCCGAGCCGCGCCTCTCGTGGGTGCGCCCGCCGGCCGGGACCGTCGGCTTCGTCCGGCTGGACGGCGGCGACGTGGACGCGCTCGTCGCGCGGCTGGAGGCGGAGTTCGACACGACCGTCGCGCCCGGCCGCTTCTTCGGCGACCCGACCTCGTTCCGCATCGGCTTCGGGATGGAGACGGCGACGCTGGAGGAGGGGTTGCGGCGGCTGCGCCGCGCGCTCGGTTGACGCGCGGCGGCCCGCGCCGCACGCGCCCGCGAGCCGGCGACGCCGCCACGGCGGCGCGGCGCGCTCGGTCGACGCGGAGCCGGCGCCGCCCCGGGAGGACGGCGTTGGCGACGTCGCCTCCCCGCGATACATTGTGCCGCATCACCCCAGAGGCGCACTCCCGCAACCGAATCCGCCATCGCAGCCGACCGCGTGCCGCGGGGCGCCCCGCACACCCGCCCGGGCCGGCCGTGCGATGCGCGGCAGCCGCCGGGAGGCGCATCCCGTCCGTCCAGGAGACGCCATGAGCACACCCGCATCGCCGACGCTCCGACTGGCCTCGGTCCTCGTCCTCGCGGCGGCCGTCCTCGCGCCCGCGCCCGCGTCCGCCCAGTCCGCCAGGCAGAAGAAGCTGCTCGACGACGTCACCGCCGAGGTCGAGGCGAACCGCAAGCTGACGCAGGTGATGGTCGACAAGATCTTCAGCTTCGCCGAGCTGGGCTTCCAGGAGTTCGAGACGTCGAAGTACATCACGGACATCCTGCGCAAGAACGGCTTCGAGGTGCAGACCGGCGTGTCCGGGATCCCGACGGCGTGGGTCGCAAGGTGGGGCTCGGGGAAGCCCGTCATCGCGTTCGGGAGCGACATCGACGGGATCCCGAAGGCGAGCCAGAAGCCCGGCGTCGCCTGGCACGAGCCGATCGTGGAGGGCGCGCCCGGGCACGGCGAGGGGCACAACTCGGGGCAGGCGGTGAATGTGACCGCCGCGCTCGCGCTCAAGAAGATCATGGAGCGCGAGAAGATCCCGGGCACGCTCGTGCTCTGGCCCGGCGTCGCCGAGGAGCTGCTCGGCTCGAAGGAGTGGTTCGTGCGCGACGGCGTCTTCAAGGACGTCGACGCCGTCTTCTTCACGCACGTCGGCGACAACCTCGGCGTCTCGTGGGGCGCCGCGAGCGGGACGGGGGTCGTCTCCGTCGAGTACCTGTTCACCGGCGAGTCCGCGCACAGCGCCGGCGCGCCCTGGCGCGGCCGCAGCGCGCTCGACGCCGTCGAGCTGATGGACATCGGCTGGAACTTCCGCCGCGAGCACCTCCGCCCCGAGCAGCGCTCGCACTACGTGATCTCCGACGGCGGCGACCAGCCGAACGTCGTCCCGTCGAAGGCCGCCGTCTGGTACTACTTCCGCGAGATGGACTACCCGAACATCAAGCGGAACTGGGACATCGGCACCAGCATCGCCGAGGGCGCCGCGAAGATGACCGACACGAAGGTCACGCAGCGCATCCTCGGCGCCGCCTGGCCGCGCCACTTCAACAAGCCGATCGCCGAGGAGATGTACAGGCAGATCCGGGCCGTCGGCCTCCCCACCTGGAGCGCCGAGGACCAGGCGCTCGCCAAGGCCGTCCAGAAGCTCGTCGGCAGCCGCGACACCTCCGGCCTGGCCACGACCGTGGACTCGCTCGCCGGCCCGTCGCGCCGCCCCGAGAGCGGCGGCTCCGACGACATCGGCGACGTCTCCTGGGTCGTCCCGACCGTCACGCTCCGCTACCCGTCCAACATCCCGGGGCTGCCGGGGCACAACTGGTCCAACGCCATCGCCATGGCCACGCCCATCGCCCACAAGGGCGCCACCGCCGGCGCCAAGGTCATGGCCCGGACCGCCCTCGTCTACTTCCTCAACCCGAAAATGATCGACGACGCCTGGAAGTACTTCCGGGAGGTCCAGACCAGGGACACGAAGT
>JADGGV010000537.1 GCA_019689775.1 Gemmatimonadota bacterium | reverse complement strand
GCGGGCGGGGCGCGGGCGCGCCGCCCCGGGGGCCCCGCGGGGGGCGCCCCCCCCCCCCCGCCGCCCCCCCGACCTGGTGTCCACCCTGGGCGGTGCGCTCACCATCGGTCGGATCGTGGAGGTGGAGGCCTACGTCGGACCGCACGACCCCGCCTCCCACGCCGCGGAGCGGATCGGCCGCACGGCCCGCAACGCCACGATGTTCGGCGGCCCCGGCGTCGCCTACGTCTACCGGATCTACGGCCTGCACTGGTGCCTGAACGCGGTGACCGGGGAGGAAGGGTTTCCCGCGGCCGTGCTGATCCGCGCCGTCGAGCCGCTGGCGGGGCTCGACGCGATGCGCCGGCGGCGGGTGGCGGGCTCGCGCCGGGGGGCTAGCGGGGCGCTCGCGGACCGGGACCTCGCCCGCGGGCCCGCGCGCCTGGCCGAGGCCCTCGGGATCACGGGGGCGCTGGATGGCCACGCCCTGGATCGCGAGCCGCTGCTCGTGCGTCCGGGCGAGCCGGTGCCGCCCGAGCGGATCGGGATCGGCCCGCGGATCGGCATCACGCGCGCGGTGGACTGGCCGCTGCGGTTCTTCGTGCGCGGGAGTCCGTGGGTGTCGCGCTAAGTTGTTGTGTAAGCGGTACCTGGCACGCCTCATGCTCCACGGCACGGGGGGAGCCGCGTAGTGGAGCAAGGAGGAGAGCCATGGCGACAGTCCCCGGCCCGAAACCGGACCAGCCGCTGCCGACGCCCGGGGCGCCGGCCGAGGAGCCGGTTCACGAGCCGTACGAGGAGCCGGGTGTGGCCGCACCGGAGCGTGGGGCGGAGCCCGACTGGCTGCCGGCGCCGTACGAACCAGATCGTGAGGCGACGGAAGAGGAGGTCGCGCTGCCGCTGGGCGCGTGACCCGGGAGTGGATTCGACGGAGCGAGGCCCCCGGCGCGGCGGCGCGGGGGGCTTCGTTCGTTCAGGCCTCGGAATGGTTTTTGCCCCTCGGCGAACCATCCAGGCGACAGGGATGAGGCCATTGCGACCCCGGGGAGAGCGATGTCGTCGGACTCGGTGGCAACGGATCGGCGGCAGCGGCTGGAGCCGGCGGAGCTGCGGCGGCAAGTGGAGCGGCTGGGTCCGTGGTTCCACAACCTGAACCTGCGCGGGGTGGAGACGGCGCCGGACCACCCGCTCGGCAACTTCCTGGAGCAGATGTGGTGGCACGTGCAGCAGTATCTCCCGGAGGACATGACCGGGATGCGCGCGCTGGACATCGGGTGCAACGCGGGGTTCTACTCGCAGCAGTTGCGCCGGCGGGGGGCGAAGGTGCTGGGCGTGGACCACGACGAGCACTACCTGACGCAGGCGCGCTTCGCGGCCGCCGTGGAGGGCCTGGACATCGAGTTCCGGCGGATGGACGTCTACGAGCTCGACCAGCTCCCGACGGCGTTCGACTACGTGCTATTCATGGGCGTCTTCTACCACCTGCGCCACCCGCTCCTCGGGCTGGACAAGGTCGCGCGACTCGTGCGGAAGCGGCTGATCTTCCAATCGATGATCCGCGGCGGCCCGGAGCGGGCCGCGGTGCCGGTGGACGCGCCGATCACCGAGCGCGCGATGTTCGAGGCGCCCGGGTTCCCGTGCATGTACTTCATCGAGAACCGCTACGCCGGCGATCCGACGAACTGGTGGGTGCCGAACGAGGCGGGCATGGAGGCCATGCTCCGCTCCGCCGGGATGCGACTCCTCGCCCATCCGTTCACGGAGATGTGGATCTGCGAGCCGGCCGGGGCGCCCGCCTGACCCGCCGCGCGGCGCCGCCGCGCAGGTAGCGCTCCGCGACCCAGTCGGCGAACCCCGCGAACGCGGCCACGTCCCGCGGCGGCGAGGTGTGGTGCGGCCGGACCCCCTCGGACGGCGGCGTGAAGCACAACGTCAGCGTCACGTCGAACGCCTCGAGCGCCTCCACGATCCGGTCGAACCACCGCCACGCGTCCGGGAGGTGCCACTCCGCCCATGACAATCCCGTGCGCACCCGGCGCACGCCGAGCCGGGTCAGCCACTCCACCGTGCCCTCCAGCCGCGCCTCGTCGCGGAAATGGATCCACTGGCAGATCCCCAGCTCCGGATCGAAGTGCTCGAGCGCCGGCTTCGGCGTGCCGTCCGAGCGGAGCAGCCCGAAGTGGAAGTGCCGCCAGTACGACGAGCCCTCCGCCGCCCCGTGCCGCGTGGTCGCCTCGCGCTCCGGCGCCAGGTCGTAGAGCGTGTACCAGTACACGCGCGGCGCGGCCGCCCTCAGCAGCGGTAGGTTGCGTCGCAGCCCCCAGAGCATGTTCGACTCCGACGCCCAACTGCTCACCCCCGTCTCCGTGATCCAGACCGGCATCCGGAACTCGTCCCGGATCGCCGCGAGCTTCCGCGGCCACTCCTCCGCGTGCCAGAGGTTCCAGTCGAACGGGAACCCGTGCACGGCGAGCACATCCAGCCGCTCGAGCAGGCCGTAGCCCGCCAGGCGCCGCAGGAACAGCGGATCGATCGGGCTGATCCCGCCGAGCACCAGCGGCGTGGCCGGCGCCTTGGCGCGGAGCGCGTCGGCGGCCAGCCCGCACATGTCCGCGAACCTGGACCAATCGGGGTCGAGCTCGCGGTCCCAGTGCGAGAGGTTGTTCGGCTCGTTCCAGAGCATGACGGCGTCGATCATGGCGCATCCCGGGACAAAACATATGATTTCGCAGCGCCTGGCGCGTGCGCGGCGCGCGTCGGTGCAAGGTATGTTCCACGTCGATATGCTGTGTTGACCGGGCAATACGGCGACCGGCGAGGTAAGTACGTGGTATGGATCTTGAATCGGGCGACGCGAGCAAAATTGCGGTAATTTCATCGGCGGCCGGGCGTGCGACCCGGGGGGTGTGCGGGCGAGATCGCGGGGTGTGGGCG
>JADGGV010000536.1 GCA_019689775.1 Gemmatimonadota bacterium | reverse complement strand
GGCGTACCCGAGGGTTGGGGTGCTGTTGGTTTGACCCGGGGAGCGGGCGGAGGGTTGCAGGGGGGCGGCTCGGGTCGGCTCCGCGGGTTGCCGATCCGGGCTGCTCCGAGACGGCGCGCGTCAGTTGGCGTCGCGGATGGCGGCCAGGACGGCGCGGGGCTGCTCCTCCTGGATCCAGTGGCCGGCACCAGGGAC
Source organism: Gemmatimonadota bacterium (assembly GCA_019689775.1). Taxonomy (GTDB): domain Bacteria; phylum Gemmatimonadota; class Gemmatimonadetes; order Longimicrobiales; family RSA9; genus JADGGV01. Next base: position 2,721 of record JADGGV010000536.1, on the reverse strand, counting down.
CTGGATGAGGCGGAACTGGCCGATGGAGTCGCTCATGAGGCGGATCTCCTCGGCGGCGACGCCGGACTCGTGGGGTGCGGTGCCGACCAGGAGGGCGACGGGGACGTGGATCTGGTCCAGGCGAGGGGCGAGCGGGACGGTGTCGCGGGCGGACGCCATGGCGCGGTAGGCGCGGAGCGCGGCGCCGAAGTCCTCGTGGAAGGGGGCGACGTAGTGGTCGACGACGTCGTCGGTGATCCAGGAGCGGTCGCCGGAGGACTTCTCGAGGCCGGAGCGGAGCCGGCCGACGATGGAGCCGCCGAGGCCGAAGAAGCGGAGGACGCCGGCGAACTTAAGGGCGGTGCGGAGGCCCTTGGTGCCGGTCTGCTCGGCGGGCCCGCCCTCGATGGAGATGATGCGCGCGACGCGGTCGGGGTGCTCGACGGCGAGGCGCATGGCGACGGAGGCGCCGACGGAGTGGGCGACGAGGGTGGCGTCGTCGATGTGGAGCGAGTCGAGGACGGCGGCGACGCGGCCGGCCTGGGCCTCGAGGGAGTAGTCGGCGTCGCTAGGGCGGGCGGAGCTGCCGATGCCGAGCGGCTCGACGACGACCGCGTGGTAGCCTTCGCGCGCGAGGGGCTCGACGATCTTGCGGAAGGAGTAGGCGGAGCCGAGGAGCCCGGGGATGAAGACGACGGGGCGGCCGGCGCCGGACGACTCGACGCGGAGGATCTCGCCGGGCGCGACGCGGATGTCGAGCGTGCGGGGCTCGTCGTAGGCGGGCGGAGGCGCCGTGGCGGCGAGGGTTGCGCCGGTGAGCGCGAGTGCGCCGATCGCGACGCCGGGGGAGAGCCGACCGTCCCTCATCCTGCCTCCGAATCCTGCCTGGAACTACTGGCGTGACCGGTGCTTACGCAGGAGATGGGCCCGTGTTCCGGCCGGGGTCGCGGCGGTGGCGTCCGGCGTGGGGCCGGAGCGTGGGCGGTCGAGGGGCGACCGGCCCCGCCGGAGCAGGGCCGGTCGCCGGTGCGGGGCCGGGCGCGCCCGGTCGGGCTCGCGCCGGTCGCTAATAGCGGTAATGGTCCGGCTTGTAGGGGCCCTCGACCGGCACGCCGATGTAGTCGGCCTGCTTCGGCGTCAGCTCGGTCAGGTGCACGCCGAGCTTGGCGAGGTGCAGGCGGGCCACCTTCTCGTCGAGCTTCTTCGGGAGGACGTAGACCTTCTTCTCGTACGCTCCGGCGTTCTGGTGCAGCTCGATCTGTGCCATGACCTGGTTGGTGAAGGAGGCGGACATGACGAAGCTCGGATGGCCGGTGGCGCAGCCGAGGTTCAGCAGCCGTCCCTCGGCGAGGATCATGACCGAGTGGCCGTCGGGGAAGACCCACTGGTCGTACTGCGGCTTGATGTTGATCCGGCGGATCCCCGGCACCTTCTTCAGACCGGCCATGTCGATCTCGTTGTCGAAGTGGCCGATGTTGCCGACGATCGCCTTGTCCTTCATCCGCGCCATGTGCTCGGCGGTGATGATGTCGACGTTGCCGGTGGCGGTGATGAAGATGTCCGCGTAGGCGACGACGTCGTCGACCGTCTTCACCTCGAACCCTTCCATCGCGGCCTGGAGGGCGCAGATCGGATCGATCTCGGTGACGATCACGCGGGCGCCCTGCCCCCGGAGCGCCTGCGCGCACCCCTTGCCGACCTCACCGTAGCCGCACACCACCGCGACCTTCCCCGCGAGCATGACGTCGGTGGCGCGATTCAGGCCGTCGATGACCGAGTGCCGGCAGCCGTAGATGTTGTCGAACTTCGACTTGGTGACGGAGTCGTTGACGTTGATGGCCGGGAAGAGCAGCGTCCCGTTCTTCTGCATCTCGTAGAGGCGGTGCACACCCGTCGTCGTCTCCTCGGAGACGCCGCGGATCGCGGCCGCCAGGCGGGTCCAGCGGCCGGGGTCCTCCCGCTGGACGCGGCGCAGCAGGTCGAGGATGATGCCCCACTCCTCCGGGTCGTTGGCCGGATCGAAGTCCGGGACGCGGCCGGCGCGCTCGAACTCGACGCCCTTGTGGACGAGGAGCGTGGCGTCGCCGCCGTCGTCGACGATCAGGTCCGGCCCCGTGCCGTCCGGCCACAGCAGCGCCTGCTCCGTGCACCACCAGTACTCCTCCAGCGTCTCGCCCTTCCAGGCGAAGACGGGCGTGCCGCGCGGCTCTTCGGGCGTGCCGTCCCGGCCCACGACGACCGCCGCGGCCGCGTGGTCCTGCGTCGAGAAGATGTTGCAGGACGCCCAGCGCACGTCCGCGCCCAGCTCGACGAGCGTCTCGATGAGCACCGCCGTCTGCACCGTCATGTGCAGCGAGCCCACGATCCGCGCCCCGGCCAGCGGCCGCTTCCCGGCGTATTCCTCCCGCAGCGCCATCAGCCCGGGCATTTCCTGCTCGGCCAGTTCGATCTCCTTCCGGCCCCACTCCGCCAGCGAGAGATCCTTCACCTTGAACGGCGGCCGGCCCACCGCGGCGCCCGCCTCGCCCGCCGGCGTCGCCGCATCCTCGCGCTGCCCCTTCAGAATCGTCGCCATCTCTCCAGGCTCCTCGAGTGAGTGGTCCCCAGGTTCAGCCCTCGCCCCGCGGGCGCCGCCCGCGGAATCCAGCACCCGCGCCGCGGCGCCGCCGGAGCCGAATCCAGCCCGCCGCGCCCGATGTCGAGCGCCCCCACCCCCACGCCCCCCCCCCGCCCCGCCCCCGG
>JADGGV010000535.1 GCA_019689775.1 Gemmatimonadota bacterium | reverse complement strand
GGCAGCGGGTGGGTGAGGCGGCGCGGAGCGAGGCGCCCGAGCTGCGCGACCGCGCGGGTGCGGCGGTGGCGGTGCTGAGCGACCTCGGTGGGGCGGCGGAGGTGTGCGAGGCGGATGGGCACCTGGAGATCCGGGGCAGGGGGTGCCCGCTGGCGGACGTGGTGCGGCAGTACCCGCAGACGTGCGCGCTGACGGAGGGGTTGATCGAGGCGATCGTGGGGGTGCCGGTGGCGGAGTGCTGCGAGCGTGGCGACCGTCCGAGCTGCGCGTTCGTGGTGGGGAACGGCGCGGCGCGGAAGGCGTGCGGCTCGTAGGCGCGGGCGCGCCGGCGGTTCGATGGGCGACGCGCGGGGGCCGGTCCCGCGGGGCGCCCTTTTCGTTGGCTGCGATCCACCGACCGGCGTCGACGGGTCCTCTCCGATGGTTCCTTTCCTCACCATTCGCGGGCTGAGGCGACGGCTCGCCTGCGGCGTCGTGGGCGGCGGGCTGGCGCTGTGCGCCCCGGTCTCGCTGCGGGCCCAGGACACCACGACGGCGTGCGCCTGCCGGGATGCGGCCGCACGGCTGGCGCGGCAGGAGCGGCTGCTGAGCGACTGGGCGTCGCTGGGCCGCTACCGGGAGGCGAACGCGCGGCTCGGGCCGCCGGCGCCGGGCGAGGCCCGCGTCGTCTTCCTGGGCAACTCGATCTTCGACTCCTGGGCGAAGTACTTCCCCTCGCACTTCCCGGGCAAGCCGTACATCGACCGCGGCATCAGCGGGCAGACGACGCCGCAGATGCTCGTGCGCTTCCGCCAGGACGTGATCGCGCTCCGGCCGAAGGTGGTCGTGATCCTGGCCGGCACGAACGACATCGCCGGCAACACCGGTCCGTCCACGCTGGAGATGATCGAGGACAACCTCATGTCCATGGTGGAGCTGGCGCAGGCGAACGCGATTCGGGTGGTGCTGGCGTCGGTGCTGCCGGCCGCCGACTATCCCTGGCGGCGGGGGCTCGATCCCGCGCCGAAGATTGTGGCGCTGAACGCCTGGATGAAGGACTACGCCGCGCGGCACGGGGTGGTCTACCTGGACTACCACTCGGCGATGGCGGACGAGCGGCAGGGGTTGCGCGCGGATCTCACCACGGACGGCGTGCACCCGAACGAGGCCGGCTACCGCGTGATGGCGCCGCTGACGGAGCGGGCCATCGCGGAGGCGCTGCGCGGCCGCTGAGCGCGCCGCGCGCTACGTCCGTCCGACGCGGACGTGGAGCGGCCAGCGCACGGTGCGGCGCCCGGTGCCCCAGCGGGCGAGCAGCTCCGGGAGGAACGGCGCGAGCGGGTCGCGGCCGTGGGCGTGGAGGCAGCGGCGCGTCGCCGACCAGGTGCCGAGATAGGCGACGAACGCCGCCGCGTCCCACTCGTGCTCCAGCGCGAGCGGCGGCGGATCGACCTCGTCGAAGGGAAACCGCACGGTGCGGTAGCCCGCCTCGATGATCGCGCGCTCGGGCGGCCAGTAGGGTGCGACGACGTCGTGGAAGCGCCCGAGCACGTCGTCGACGTCGTCGCCGACGCTCGGGTTGCCGTACGCCCAGACGGCGACGACGCCGCCGGGGCGGGCGGCGCGGCGGGCCTCGGCGAAGAACGCATCCGGCTCGAACCAGTGCAGCGCCTGCGCGGCGGTGACGAGATCGAACGCGCCGGTGGCGAGCGCGGCGGCCTCGGCGGTCGTGCGGGCGTAGGCGACGCGGGGGTGGCGGAACGCGTGGCGGAGCTGCTCGCCGCTCGCATCCGTGGCGACGACGAAGCGGAACCGCTCGGCGAGGGCGATGGCGGCCTGACCGTTGCCGGTGCCGCAGTCCCAGGCGCGGTCGCGCGTCGCGACGAGCCCGGCCAGGAAGTCGAGGAGCGCGGGCGGGTAGCCGGGACGCGCCCCGGCGTACGCGGCGGCGTGGCCGGAGAAGTGGTCCTTGAACATCGCGGCGGAATGTGCGCCGTTCCGGCGGGCGGCGCCAGCCCGGCGGCGTAGTCCACCAGGCCGCACCCGCGCATCTCGCGCCCGGACCTTGCCGCACCCCGCCGCATCGCCCGACAATACGGGCCATGGATCTCATGCTACGGGACAAGGTGGCGCTGGTGGCCGGGGCGAGCCGCGGGATCGGGCGCGCGATCGCCGGGACGCTGGCGTCGGAGGGGTGCCGGGTGGCGCTGGCGGCGCGAGGCGCGGAGGAGCTGGAGCGCGCGGCCGCGGAGCTGGGCGCGCCCGAGCGGGCGCGCGCCGTCGCGCTCGACCTGACGGAGCCGGACGCGGCGCGCCGCTTCGTGGACGCCGCGGTCGAGGCGTTCGGCGGCGTCGACGTCGTCGTCTGCAACGTGGGCGGCAACCGGCGCAAGCCATTCGTCGAGGCGACGGACGAGGACTGGCACGCGCTCCTCGAGCTGAACCTGATGACCGGTGTGCGGCTCGCGCGCGAGGCGATCCCGCGGCTGCGCGAGCGCGGCGGCGGCTCGATCATCTTCATCGCCTCGCTCTACGGCCGCGAGATCGGCGGCGCGGGGCTCTCGCTCTACAACGCGACGAAGTCCGCCGTGATCAGCCTGGCCGGCGTGATGGCGCGCGAGCTGGCGCACGACGGGATCCGCGTGAACAGCGTCGCGCCAGGCTCGATCCTGTTCCCGGGCGGGAGCTGGGACCGGCGCGTGCGCGAGGATCCCGAGGGGATGGCGGACTTCGTCCGCCGGACGCTCCCGCTGGAGCGCTTCGGCACGCCCGAGGAGGTCGCCGACGCGGTGGCGTGGCTGGCCTCGCCCCGCGCGAGCCTGGTGACGGGCGCCTGCGTGGCGGTGGACGGCGGGCAGGGGCGCAGCCTGATCTGAGCGTCCGGCCGGCACGCCGACCGGCAACGCCCGCCGGGACCCGTGTGTCTCACCTCCCCGGGGGG
>JADGGV010000534.1 GCA_019689775.1 Gemmatimonadota bacterium | reverse complement strand
GCCGCCAGCCGGGCGCGAAGCCGGCCGCCCCGCGGGCGCCGGTGGCCGGCCTGCGGCCCCTCACCCCCCGGGAGCGCCGCGGCGTCGGGGCCAACCGAACCGGGCGCCGGCGCCGGGCCCGCGCCGGCCGGCGGCGCGGGCGCGATCGTGCCGCCGCCGGCACCCGCGCCCGCCGGGAGCGCGGCATCGCGGGAGGGGACGGGTGCGGGCCGGGGCGGCGGCGCGGAGCGCACCTCCTCCAGCACCGCCTGCGTCTCCGGCGACGGCTCCAGCCCGAGGTCCTCGCGCATGCGCCGGGCGAAGTCCTCGTAGGCGCGGATCGCCGCGGCGCGGTCGCCCGCACGATGGAGCGTGCGCATCAGCCCGACGAGCGCGGCCTCGTCGTAGGCCGACAGGTCGAGCGCGCGGCGAGCCCAGGTCTCGGCCGCGCCGAGGTCGCCCGCGGCGGCCGCGCGCTCGATCAGGTCGCGGGCGGCGCCGCTCGCGAGGCCGGCCAGGCGCGAGCGCTCCGCCTCGAGCCAGCGCTCGAAGTCCGGCGCCTCCGGGACGAACAGCCCCGGGAGCAGCTCGCCGCCGTACAGCGCGAGGGCGCGCTCCGGGTCGCCGGCCTCGAGCGCCGCCTCGAACGCCACGGCATCGCACCAGACGGCGCCCGCGACGATGCCCAGCTCGTCGCCACGGCTCTCGATGACCTCGCGGCCGAAGCTCCGGCGCAACAGGTGCACGGCCTGGCTGAGCGCCCGCCGGCCTCGCTCGCTGTCCAGCTCCGGCCAGAAGACCCCCAGCAGCTTGTCCCTACGATGGAACCCGCGCGGGCGCGCCAGCACCAGATAGGTGAAGAGCGCCAGGCGCTTCGAGCCCGTGAGGACGGAGCGGATCTCGCTCCCCTCCTCGTCCTGCACCTCCGCGGTTCCCAGTGTGCGGATATGAATCATGCCCTTGCTTCCCCCGCGGAGTCGATCGCGTGAGAGCGCGGTGAGAGCCCGGTGACGGTCGGGGATTATGCTCGGAACCTATCGGCGGCCGGGCCGCCGGGGCAACGACCCTCGACACGGAGCAGTGGGACATGGGCCTCATCGGGCGTGGGAGCGAGCGGGACCACACCACCAGACGGATTCACGAGGAGCCGGCGGTCGACCGGGCCGCGCGCGAGCTGGCTCGCGCGCTGGCCGGCGGCGCCACCCTCCCCGAAGACTGGCCACGCCTCGCCCGCGGCGAGCCGCTCCTGCGCGAGGTCGACACGCACGACGGCACCTGGATCGTGCGCGCCGAACGGCTCGCCGTGGGCGACCCCGGCGACGCCCCCGCCGTGGTCGTCGTCGTCGAGCGTGCCGACGACCGCCTCCCGTCCGACGAGGAGCTGCGCCGCGTGCGCGGCCTCACGCCCAAGGAGGCGCGCGTCGCGCGGCTGCTCGCCGCCCGGCGGAGCAACGACGAGATCGCGCGCGAGCTGTTCATCAGCCCGCACACCGCGCGGCATCACACCGAGAGCGTGCTCCAGAAGCTCGGGCTGCGCTCGCGCGCCCAGGTCCGCGCCGCGCTCCTGGCGGCCGCCGACGAGGCCCGGGAACGCGGCCACGCAGCCCGAATCGCGCTGTCGCAGGCGAGCTGACCGACGCGCGCGGACGAGCGGCCGCACACGCGCCACGGCCCCCGCGCCCGGCGGAAGCGAGCGGCCGGCGACGCGACCGCGCCGGCGCCGCGAGGCCGATCGGCCCCGCGGCGCCGCTCCCCTCCTACCCGTGGATCTCCAGCGGCACCGCGCTCGGGAGCGTCACGTAGCGCGTCTCCCCGCCATCCGGCGGTGAGCCCGCGCCCGTCTCCTCCATCAGCCGTCTCGCCAGCTCCTCGGCGTCCCCCACCGTCATCCGGATGCAGCCGTGCGACGCCGCCGCGCCGATCGACTCCGGGTCGTTCGTCCCGTGGATGAAGTAGGTCGGCTCCCGGAAGTACATCTTCACGCCCTGCATCGGGTTGGCCGGGTCACCCGGCTCCCGCGGCTCCTTCCCCCGCGCCCAGTCCGAGTTCGGCGGCACCCACCCCGGGTTCCACACCAGCGTGCGGATCGAAAAATGTCCCGTCGGCGTCGGGTGGTCCTCCGTGCCGATCGCGATCGGGTACGTGTTGACCTCCTCGCCGTCGCGCAGCACGGTCAGCGTCCGCGCGGAGAGGTCCACCTCCAGGCTCACCGGCCCGCCCCCCCGCCACGGCGCCACGCCCATCGCACGCGTCGCCGCCAACCACAGCCCGACCAGCGCCGCGAGGCCGGCCGCGAGCATGACCGCCCGACGACGACTCTGCCTCCGCCTCCTGTGTGACCTCCAGCGTCGCCCAGCACCGTGACGCCCCATCTCCCCACCCCGGGTTCGAGCCTTCGCCAATACCTGCTATATATCTACGCGACAACCACTTACGCAGGTATTGCACCTTCGGGCGACGCGGCGGCGCGCGGGCTCAGCGCGGCGCGGGGCGGAGCAGCGTCCGGGCCTCCGCGACGGCGGCGACGCGCTCGCGGCCGTAGGCGAGCGGGAAGTACTCGCCGTTGGCCCAGAGCGGGAACAGGTCGCGGTAGTGCGGGGAGTCGGGGTTACCGGACTGGCCGGGGGTGTTCGTGGCGACGGAGCGCTCCCAGTCGGCGAGGTCGGCGACGATGCGGAGCGAGGCGCCGGCGGTCTGGTTGTCGCCGTTGCCGGTGGCGTTGGGCGTGCTCGCGTTGCCGCCGCGCGGGGCGGGGCCGACGTCGAGGCGGCGGCGGACGTCGTCGCTCACGGCGGCGCTCATCGGGTGGTGCAGGAGCACGTGGTGGTAGGCGCCGTAGCGCCAGGCGCGGGAGTCGGGGCCGAAGCGGCGCGCGAGCTGGCCGACGGCGTCCGCGAGGGCGCGGAGCAGGATCGAGTCGCGGGCGGCGGTGGGGTTGGGGC
>JADGGV010000533.1 GCA_019689775.1 Gemmatimonadota bacterium | reverse complement strand
CCCCGCTCCCGGTCAGGCCCCCGCCGCGTCCGGCGCCCGGATCTCGATCCTGCGGATCATCACGTCCTGGACCGGCCGGTCGCCGGCTCCCGTCTCCACGCGGCCGATCTCCCGCACGACGTCCATCCCGCTCACCACCCGGCCGAAGACCGCGTGCCGATCGTCGAGCCACGGCGTCGGCGCGAGCGTGATGAAGAACTGCGAGCCGCCGGTGTTGGGGCGCCCGGTGTTCGCCATGGACAGCACGCCCTCGGCGTCGTGGCGCAGCGATGGGTCGAATTCGTCGGCGATCGTGTAGCCCGGGCCGCCCCGCCCCGTCCCCGTGGGATCGCCGCCCTGGATCATGAAGCCGTCGATGACGCGGTGAAAGATCGTGCCGTCGTAGAACCCCCGCTCCGCGAGGTCGATGAAGTTCTTCGTCGTGCCGGGCGCACGGTCCTCGTGCAGCTCGAGGTCGAAGCTGCCCCGGTTCGTCTCCACGTGGGCGATGCGATTCGCCATGACAGGCCTCCGCGGCTGGTTGGGCCGGCGCGTCCCCGCGCGCCGTCGGCGTAAGCTGGGCGTTCGCGGGGTCCGCCGCCACCCCGGCCGGCGCGGGCCGCCCCCGGGCGGGCGGCTAGCGGCCCCCGTGCTCCAGCAAGCCGGGCGCGTGGAGCCGCTCGAGCGCGGGGATCCGCCCGAGCGCGTAGCCGCCCACGACGGCGCCCACGGCGCCGAGGAGCACGAGCACGCCCAGCGTCCACGCCACGCGCCGCGTGAGCGCCGGGTCGCGCCCGAAGCGAGAGACGAGCGGGAGGTTCACGGCCACGCTGGCGAGCACCGCCACGACGGCGCCGGTGCCGGCGACGCGGGCCGGGAGCGCGCCGGACGCGGCCAGGTTCCCGGCGGCGGCCACCGCGCTCGCGCTCGAGACGAGCCCGCCGAGCGCGCTCACGACGTAGAAGCCGGCGTCGCCGAGCGCGCGCTGCGCGAGCGTCGCCGCGACGTTGAGGGCGAGGAAGAGGATGCCGAACTTCAGCGTGGATCGAAGGGAGAACGGCGACTGCATCGTCGGCAGCGACGTCGTCTCCGGACGCACCCCGGCGCCGGCCGCCCGCGCGTCGCGCCGCCGACCGGCGGTCACGATCACCGCCGCGCCGCCGATCATCAACGCCAGCGGCACGCTCGCGTAGACCAGCGCCAGGGGGGCGAGGAGGCCGAGGATCACCGCGTTGCGGACCAGCATCGCCGCCGTGGCGAGGATCACCCCGCGGTAGATGACGGTGACGAGCCGGCCGTGCGCCGCGCGCGCCTGATCCGCGAGCTCGGCGACCGCCACGGTGCTGTTGACGAGACCGCCGAGCAGGCCGGTCAGCTCGACGCCGCGCGTGCCGTACGTCTTGAGGAGGACGTAGTTCGCGAAGCCGAGCGCCGCGATCAGGATCACCGTGATCCACGCGGCGCGCGGCTCGATGAGGTGCCACGGGTCGATGCTCCCCAAGGGGAGCCCCGGGTAGACGACGAAGGCGAGGATCGCGAGCAGGACCGCGGAGCGGATCTCGGCCTCCGTCAGCGTCTGGCTGAAGCCCGCGAGCGGCTCCTTCCACGCGAGGAGGCCCGCCGTCGCCACGCCGAGCGCCGTCGGCGTGAACGTGTGCCCCTGCCCCGCGAGCATCCCCGCGCACGCCGTGACCAGGAGCGCGGCCGACGTCGTGATCTCCGCGCCCTCGCCCGTGCGGATCGTCTCGACGTTCAGCAGGACGACGAGGATCCCGACGAGGCCCAGCGTCGCCAGCGCGAACGGCGGGCCGAGCAGACCGCCGAGCGCGCCGAGCAGCGCGACGAAGCCGAACGTCCGGAGCCCGGCCTCCTTGCGCCGTCGCTCGCGCTCGATCCCGACGAACAGCCCGATCGCCAGCGCGAGCGCCAGTCGCGCGAGCGTCGGCAGGTAGGGCCAGGCGGTGGGGGTCTCGACCATCCCGGAATTTTAGCGCCGCGGCCGGCGGCGTGCACAGGCGCGGCCGAGGCGGGCGCCGCGAAGGCGCCCGGCGTGACCCGCGCGGCGCCGCCCTGCGCGATGGCGCCACGCAGCGCCGGCGCGGGCGCGACGAGGCGGGCGCCGCGACGGCGGCTAGAAGAACCAGCCCATCGTGAAGCGCGCGCGCCGGCTCACCTTGAACTCGTGCCGGACCGAGGCGTCCGCGTGCATCGGGCCGACGGTCACGCCGACGCCGCCCTCGCCCCACGGCTTGACGCCGCTCCGCTCGACGCGGCCGAGCGGCGTGTCCCCGGCGGCGTGATGCCAGAACGCGCCGAAGCCCGCGTGCGGCGCCACGCCGACGGTGGCGCCGTGCAGATCCACGCCGAACGTCAGGCCCGCCGGGATCGTGAACACCGTCCCGCTCTGCCCATCGATCTCCCAGTGCGAGGCGTCGGCGCCGGCGTTCAGGCAGATGACGTAGTCGCCGACGTACGATTGCGGCAGCACGTCCACCGTGTACCCGGCGGCGGCGCCGTACTGGTGGCCTGGAAAGCGGGTGACGAGGGTGCCGTTCTGGCGCTGCTCCGCCGTCGCATCGCCGTAGCGGGCCTCGACCCGAACGGCGTGGCGCGTGTGGAACGGCGACCATCCCGGGATCTGGACGACCGCGGCGCCGCCGTACTGCGCCAGCTCGAGCGGGGTCTCGGCGGCGTCGCCGCGCAGATAGCTGGCGGCCACGGCGCCACGCCCGCGTATCGGAAGGCCGTTGCACGTCTGTGCATCGACCCGGCCGGCGGCGAGGACGGCCAGGAGGAGCCCGGCTACCACGAGGTGCTTCATCGCTGCGCTCACTGCTGTGGGGAGTGGATCGCGGGAACAGGCCCCGGGTCAGGGGCCAATCGTTGAGTATCGGCCACGACGGGGCGGGACTTGAGGCGAGCCGGGCCGGGGGACACTGCGGGTT
>JADGGV010000532.1 GCA_019689775.1 Gemmatimonadota bacterium | reverse complement strand
GAGCGGCCGCTCGCGCCGCTCGTCGGCTCCGTGGCCGCCGCGGTCGCGCTTGCCCGCTCCTCCACCCTCCCGCCCAGTCTTCAGCTCCCCCGCCGCAGCTCCAGCGCCGGCGCCCGCCGCGCGCCCGGGTACGGCGCGTCGCCCTTGATGGCGCGCCAGAGGATCAGGTTGAAGAAGTCGTCGTCGGACTCGTCCTCGTAGTCGAGCTCCAGCCGCTCGGAGTCACGGGCGCCCTGGCCGGTGCTCGGGTTCTTCTCGTCGAGCGGGACGTCGGGCGTGAGCGCGGTGAACGGCGTGGTGTCCGGCGTGGCGGCGAAGACGTCGCGGAGCGGCCGGCCGTAGTAGTCGAACTGCGAGAGCGAGCCGAGGCCGAGGATCTCCGCGATCGTGGCGATCACGTCCGTCGTGTTCGTGAAGCGGTGCAGCACGCCGGGGCGGTTGTACGGCGAGATGACGAGCAGCACGGAGCGGTGCGCGTCGACGTGGTCGGGGCCGTTCTGCGCGTCGTCCTCGAGGACGAACACGACGGTGTTCTTCCAGAACGGCGAGTGGCTGAGCCCCTCGATGATGCGGCCGAGCGCCAGGTCGTTGTCGGCCATGAAGGCGCGGGGCGTGCGCATCCCGGCGCGGACGCCGGCGGTGTGATCGTTGGGCAGCCGGATCACCTGGAGCGCCGGCATCTGGCCCGCGCGGACGAAGCCGGCCAGGTCCTCGAGCCAGATGTCGGCGCGGTGCTGGTCGGTGATGGTCAGGTCGAAGCCCGGGAAGCGCGGGTTCGTGTTCGCCATCAGGAACGGCTTGTTGCCGCGGTACGCCGGCGGCGCATCGTCGGGATCGGCCCTCTCGGGGTGCACGAACTCGCCGTAGTTGCGGAGCGTGATGCCGGCGCGCTGGGCGAGGTCCCAGAGGTAGCCGTTCGCGGGCTCGGCGACGTCGTCGTCGCCCGAGACGGCGTGCGAGTAGCCGCGGTTCGTGCCCTCGTAGTCGTAGGGGCGGCCCTTGCCGCTGTACTGCGAGGGCACGGTCTTGCTGACGTAGTCGGTGGCGTAGGCGGCGGTCGACCAGTTGTGGCCGTCCGCGCTGACCTCGGCGTTGACGAAGAAGCGGTCGAAGATGCCGAAGCGCTCGGCCAGCGCGTGGTGGTTCGGCGAGACCGGGCGGGGGAAGAAGACGAGCGAGGTGTCGCCGTCCGCCTGGGCGAGGTCGCCGAGGACCTGATCGTAGGTGCGGTTCTCCTTGATGATGTAGATCACGTGCTCGAACGGCGGATACCCTGCCCGGCCGTGGGCGACGGGGCGGTCCCAGCCGTTGGCGTGGGCGACGCGGGCGGACCACGCCGCGAGGGTGGACCGATCGGCCGCGGCGCCGCCCGGCAGCGTGATCAGCGAGCCGTGGAGCTGGCCGAGCGAGTACTGCGACGGCGTCGTCATCGGCGGCCGGGGCGGCCCGTACAGCCCGGGGTTCGGCGCGCTGCCCGAGCCCTTGCCGTTCACGACGAGGAGCGTGTCGCCGCGGACGGCGAGCGCCGTCGGGTACCAGCCGACGGGGATCCGTCCGACCAGTGTGTCGGCGCCGGTCGCGCCGGGCACGCCCGCCGTGGTCGCGGACAGATCGAAGACCGCGACCGCGTTCGCGTCCGCCTCCGCCACGAAGAGCCGCGCCCCATCCTCCGACAGCGCCAGCGCGTTCGGCGTCGTGCCCTCGCCCGGGCCGGCCGGCGGCGGCTCCAGCAGCTCCTTCAACACCGTGCCGCTGCGCGTGTCCACGACCGCCACGCGGTCCGTGCTCCCGGAGGCGACGAAGAGCCGCGAGCCATCGGGCGAGAGCAGCAGCGCCGACGGGTGCCGACCGACCGTCAGCCGGCGGGGCTGGCTCAGGCCGTCGCCGGCGGGCGTGAACACGGAGACGGTGCGGCCGCCCCACGCCGAGGCGTAGACGGTGCCGTCGGGCGCGACGGCGACGCCGTAGGGGTAACGCTCCATGGCCAGGCGCTGGCGCACGCGGCCGGCTGCCACGTCCACGACCGCGAGGCTGTCGGAGAGGTTCTCGGCGACGTAGAGCGTGGCGCCGTCCGGCGAGAGCGCGAGCCCGGCGGGGTAGCGGCGGGCCGGGAACGGCCGCGGCCGGCCGGTCTCCGGCGCCGGCGGGTCGAGGAGGATCGAGTCGCGGAGCTGCGCGGTCCCCGCGCTCCAGTCGTAGCGGTAGACCACGTCGCGCCCGCCGCCCGACGCGTAGATCGTGCGGCCGTCCGGCGAGAGCGCCAGGCCCAGGAACGCCGACGGCTGTAGCAGCGTCTGCGTCACCCGGCCGGTGGCGCGGTCCACGACCTGGAGCCCTTGCTCGCGCCAACCGGAGAGCAGCGTGAGCGCGTGGCGACCGTCCGGCGTGAGCAGGATCGCGAGCGGGAAGTTGCCGAGCGGGCTGGCCGCGGCGACCGGGTCGAGCCGCACGCCCGTCGCCAGGCGGCCCTCCATCGCCGGGGCGGTCGTGGCGCCGGTCGCCGTGGGCGTGGCGGGGCGCTCTCGCTCCCCGCCCGCGGGCGGCGCGCCGGGCGTCGCCGGCGCGGGGACGCGCGGCGCGCACGCCGTCAGGAGCAGCGCGGCGAGGACGGCGTTCGCGCCGCGGCGGGGCGACGCCGCGGAGAGCGGGACGAGGGGCGCCGCGGCGCGCGGCGCCGGCGGAACGGGTGTCGTGTGGGGCATGGCGCGGACTCCGCATCGAGCGACGGCGCGGCGGGCCCTCCGTCGGCCCGCTCGCCGCACGGTGGACGAGCGGCCGGAAGATACGCCGCCGGCGGCGCGGATGGAATCACGGGCGGGGGACGGCCCCGACGCGGAGGTGGAACTCGCCGCCGGAGACGGCGAGGGCGGCGAGGTGGTCGGGCTCGAGGTCGAGCAGCCGGAGCGTCCACGGGCCGTGGGGCGCGGG
>JADGGV010000531.1 GCA_019689775.1 Gemmatimonadota bacterium | reverse complement strand
ACCGGGGGGCGTCCGGCGCGAGGGGCGGCGGGCCGGGCGACGGGCTACTGCTGCGTGCTCGCGGTGGGTCTGAGGTACTTCGCGTACCAGGCCAGGTAGCGCTCGAGCCGGTCCTTCTGGAAGCTGGGGCGGTTGATGCCGTGGTGCTGGTTCGGGTAGATCACGAGTTGCGTGGGCACGCCGAGGGTGCGGAGCGCCTGGTACATCTGCTCGCCGCCGACGAGCGGGACGTTGAAGTCCTTGTCGCCGCCGAGGAACAGCGTCGGCGTGCGGATCCGGTCGGCGTGGAAGAAGGGGTACGACAGCTTGATCCAAAGATCCGGGCTCTTCCACGGTGGGCCGAGCTCGTTGTCGTACTGCACGACGTACTGGTCCACGCCGTACATGGCGATCTGCATGGCGCTGCCGGCGCCGCAGGTGGCGGCCTTGAAGCGCGTGTCGGTGGCGATCGTGTAATCGGTCAGGATGCAGCCGTAGCTCCAGCCGCCGATGCCGAGGCGCTCCGGGTCGGCGATGCCCCTGGCGACGACGGCGTCCATGGCGGCGAGCAGGTCGACGACCTCCTTGTGGCCCCAATCGGCGAAGATGGCTCGGCTCCATTCCTGGCCGCGGCCGCCGCTGCCGCGGTAGTTCACCGCGACGACGACGTAGCCGTTGGCGGCGAACAGCTCGCGCTCGAGGTTCAGCGCGTACTGGTCCTGCGAGTTCGGGCCGCCGTGGATGCGGAGGAGCGTCGGGTACCGGCGGCCGGGCTGGTAGTCGGCGGGCTTCACGAGGAGGCCGTGCACCTCGTTGCCGTCCGCGGTGGTGTAGCTGAGGTCCTCGGTGATGCCGAGGCGCAGCTCCGCGAGCCAGGCGTCGTTCTGGTGGGAGAGCGGCCGGAGCGCGCGCTTCTCGAGGGCGTGCACCTCCATCGGCTGGGTCGCGGTTGCGGCGGTCACGGCGATGCGGCCGCCAGGCGCCAGCGTGACCGAACCGACGACGCGCTTGCCCTCCGTCAGGCGGTCGATCGCGCCGCCCGTCGGCTTCACCCGCCCGAGCCAGCGCGCGCGGTCGTCCGTCACCAGGAAGTAGAGCCAGCCGTCCTTCCCCCAAACGGGCGAGGCGACGTCGCGGTCCAGCGACGCCGTGACGAGCCGCGGCTCACCGCCGTCGACGGGGACGACGGCGAGCCGGTCCTGGTTGTAGGCGTAGTACTTCGTCTCGCTCCCCTGGAGGTAGGCCAGAAACCGGCCGTCGGGGCTCCAGGCGATGGGGCCGTCGTCCGGGCCGTCGTACGTCGTCACGCGGCGCGGCGTCGCACCGGAGCGCGCCTCGACGACCCAGATGTCCGTGTTCGTCGTGCGGTCCGGGTCCGGTGTCGAGCGGTTGCTCACGAAGGCGATGAACCGCCCATCCGGCGACCAGGACGCGTCGCTGTCGTCGTACGGCCCCGCGGTCAGCGTGTCGACCCGCTTCGACTCGACGTCAAACAGGTACAGGTGGCTGCGCTTCGAGCCCAGGTAGCCGTCGGAGTCGGTCTTGAAGCGGTACCGGTCGATCACGATCGGCTTCGGCGCCTTGGCCGAGTCGCCCGTCGCCGGCGTCGAGTCGGCATCCGTCGCCTCGAGGACGAGACGCTTGCCGTCCGGCGACCAGGCGAACGCCGAGACGCCGCCCTTGAGCGACGTCAGCCGCACGGCCTCGCCGCCGCGCCGGTCGAGCAGCCAGACCTGCGAGCCGTCGCTGTCCTGCCGCCCGGAGAGGAAGGCCAGCCAGCGGCCGTCGGGGCTCCAGCGCGGCGTGCTCTCGCGCTCGGGCGACGCGGTGAGGCGGACGTTCTCCTTGCCATCCCAGCTCGCCATCCAGATGTCGCTGTCGGTCTTGTCCGTGGCCAGGTCGGTCGTGCCGACGACGTAGGCGACCCACTGGCCGTCGGGCGAGAGCTGCGGGTCGCGCACCTCGCGCAGGCGCGCGAAGTCGTCGACGCCGACGGGGCGGCGCGCCCCCTGAGCGGCGAGCGGCGCCGTCGAGCCCGCGGCGAGCGCGAGCAGCACGACCGCCGGGATGCAGCGGACCATCCGAGCCGCCGGCGCCGCGAGTCTCCCCGCGCTGCGCCGTTCCCGCGCCCGCGCGCTCACGCGTCCCCCCGCGGCAGCGCCGCCGCACCGTGCCGCTCCAGTAGGAGCTGCTCTAGGAAGCGAAGCTGCTCGCGCAGCTCGCGTGTCCCGGGGTCGCCCACCTCCAGCGCGGCGAGCCGCGCCTCGACCGTGGCGAGACGGCTCTTCAGCTCCTCCGTGCTATCGCCCGGCAGCGCACGGCGGCGCGCCTCCGCCGCCGCCTCCAGGTAGATGGCCAATCGCTTCACGATCGGCCGCAGCAGGGCGACGCCGCTCACGGCAAAGATCAGCGCCAGGCTCACGACCAGGGCTGCGGTGTTGTCGTCCACGACTCCTCCTCGGGTGGGGTCGGCGGGGAATGCGCGAGAAAAGTAATCGTGGACGCAATAGGCGGGTATTGCGGCGTCGGCCCGGGCGTCCCCGGGCGTAGGCCCGCGGGCCGGGGGCGGCGGCGCGCTGCATCCGACGGGCCGTGGCCGGGAGATGCCGCCTACGACGGGCCGTGTGGTCCCGGGACGGGCCGCGTCGCCCTCGGACGGGCCGTGCATCTCCGACGGGCCGTGCATCTCGGACGGGCCGTGCGGCCTCCGCACGGGCCGCGGCGCCTCCGCGGGGCCGCACGGGAAGCGCCACCTCCGACCGCCGGTCGGGAAAACCCCGACGGCGACGTCCCCGAAACCCGATTGTCCCGGTGGGCGGCGCCTCTAGACTTCGCCGTTGAGAATGGATCCCATCCTTTCCGAGGCCAATGGAGCGCCGTCGCGTGCGCGAACGACCTTCCCCAGACACGCCGCCCGCGGCCCGCGCCGCGACCACGACGGCCGGCGCCG
>JADGGV010000530.1 GCA_019689775.1 Gemmatimonadota bacterium | reverse complement strand
CCGAAGCCCCGGCGCCCGCCTGAAGAGGCGCGAGCCCAGCCAGAGCACGTGTTACCCATGTCCCCAGACTAAGTGTTACCCATCTCCTCGGACTTGACACTCACGTCATGGTGCTGGATGGGCTGGGCGTAATGACACAGGGCGGCGAGGCGCTCTGGGCGGCGGCGGATCCGTTCGAGCGGCTGGCGGAGCTGCGGGGCGAGCCGCCGGCGGACAAGGAGGCGCCGCTGCGGCGGGACGTGCGCTCGCTGGGGCGGCTGCTGGGGGAGGTGCTCGTCGAGCAGGAGGGTAGCGGGCTCTACGAGCGGGTCGAGGCGCTGCGGCGGATGATGATCGGCGGTCGGGCGGAGGCGGCGGCGGAGCCGGCGGACTTCGCGGCGACGTCGGACGCGGCGCTGGAGGCGGCGCAGCGCGTCGTCGCCTCGTGCGACGTGCGGCAGGCGCACGGGCTGACGAAGGCGTTCGCGACGTACTTCGAGCTGACGAACCTGGCGGAGACGAACCACCGGAAGCGGCGGCGGCGGGCGCGGGAGGCGACGCTCACGCCGCCGCAGCCGGGCTCGTTCCGGGGGACGTTGCTACGGCTGCGCGAGTCCGGGATGGACGCCGCGGCGGCGCGGGAGTGGCTGGCGTCGATCCTGGTGGTGCCGGTGTTCACGGCGCATCCGACGGAGGTGGCGCGCCGTACGGTGCTGTTCAAGCGGCGCCGCATCTCGGCGGAGCTGGAGGCGCTGGACCGGCTGCCGCTCCCGGCGGAGGAGGCGCTGGCGCGGCAGCGCTCGATCGCGGCGGAGATCACGGCGCTGTGGGAGAGCGACGAGGTGCGGCGCCGGCAGCCGACGGTGATGGACGAGATCGCGTTGGGGCTGGACTACTACCGGACGGTGCTGATCGAGACGCTGCCCGCGCTGTACAAGGAGCTGGCGGCGGGGTTCGTCGCGATCTACGGCGAGGCGCTGGAGCCGCGGGAGCTGCCGACGCTGGTGCGCTTCGGCTCATGGATCGGCGGGGACCGGGACGGCAACCCGTACGTGCGGCCGGAGACGACGCGCCAGGCGCTGGCGCTGGCGCGGCGCACGATCCTGGACGCCTACCTGCGCGAGCTGGAGCAGCTCGTGGAGCGGCTGTCGATGGCGGTGCCGCGGGTGGGGATCTCGGACGAGCTGCGCCGGGCGGTGGCGCGCTACGAGGCGGAGCTGCGCTCGCCGGATCCGAGCCCCGCGGAGCGGTCGCCGTACGAGCCGTACCGGCGCTTCGCCTCGCAGATCTGGCGGCGGCTGCGCGACGCGCGCGCCGAGCCGCGCGGCCCGGACGCGTATGCGGCCGCGGCGGACTTCGCCGCCGACCTCGAGATCATGCGGGCGTCGCTGGCGGACAACGGCGGCGAGCGGATCGCGCGGCGCGAGCTGGACCCGCTGCTGCGGCGGGTGGCGACGTTCGGCTTCCACCTGCACACGCTGGACATCCGGCAGCACGCGCGGGTGCACGCCCGGGCGCTGCGCGAGCAGGGTGCCGGTGGCGCGCTCGCGGCGGACGCGGCGACGCGGCTGCCGGAGCCGCCCTCGCCCGCGACCGTGGAGCTGATGGAGGTGCTGCGCACGGTCGCGGTGCTGAAGGCGACGTATCCGCCGGAAGCGATCCGGAGCTACGTCATCAGCGGCGTGGAATCGGCCGCCGACGTGCGGGCGGTGATCCGGCTGGCGGAGCTGGCCGGCGTGCGGGTGCGCGGCGCGGAGGACGGGAGCGACCCGGGGCTCATGCCGGTGCCGCTGTTCGAGTCGATCGCCGCGCTGCGGGCGGCGGCGGACGTGTGCCGCGGGCTGTGGGGCGCGGACGACTATCGGCCGTACCTGGAGTCGTGGGGGCGCCGGCAGGAGGTCATGCTCGGCTACTCCGACTCGAACAAGGACGGCGGCACGCTGACCAGCACGTGGGAGATCTGGAAGGCGCACCGCGCGCTGCACGCGGCGGCGCGGGAGCACGGCGTGCGGCTGATCCTGTTCCACGGCCGGGGCGGCACGGTCGGCCGCGGCGGTGGCCCGACGCACGGCGCGATCACGGCGCAGCCGGTCGGCGCGTTCACGGGCGAGCTGAAGCTGACGGAGCAGGGCGAGGTGCTGAGCTGGAAGTACGCGGAGCCGGTGCTGGCGGAGTGGTCGCTGGAGCTGATGGTGGCCGCGTCGGTCGAGGCGCTGGCGCGGCCGGGGGTCGCCGACGGCGCCCGCGCGGAGGCGGCGTGGGCGGACGTGATGGAGGCGCTCTCCCAGGACGCGTTCGCGTTCTACCGCGAGAAGATCGCCGAGAACCCGGATATCGTGCCGTACTTCGAGCAGGCGACGCCGGTGCGGGAGTTCGACGTCGCCCGGATCGGCTCGCGCCCCGCGAAGCGCACGGCGACGCGCGGGATCGGCGACCTGCGGGCGATCCCCTGGGTCTTCGGCTGGATGCAGTCGCGTCACGGCGTGCCGGGGTGGTTCGGCGTGGGGTGGGCGCTCGAGCGCTTCGCCTCACGCGCGAGCGACGGGGAGAGCGTGCTGCGGCGGATGTACGGCGAGCTGCGCATCTTCCGGGAGCTGCTGTCGAACGTCGAGATCGGGATGGCGAAGGCCGACCTCGGCATCGCCCGGCGCTACGCCGGGCTGGTGGCGGACGCCGCGGTGCGCGAGCGCGTCTTCGGCATGATCGCGGAGGAGTTCGAGCGCACGCGACGCATGCTCCTGCGCGTCACCGGCCAGTCGCGGCTCCTCGAGCGCAACCCGGTGCTCGCCCGCTCGATCCGGCTGCGCAACCCGTACGTCGACCCAATGAGCCTGATCCAGGTCGAGCTGCTGCGGCGGAAGCGGGCGGGGGAGAGCGGCGAGGAGCTGGACCGGGCGCTGGCGGCGACGATCAACGGGATCTCGGCGGGGCTGAGGAATACGGGGTGAGGG
>JADGGV010000529.1 GCA_019689775.1 Gemmatimonadota bacterium | reverse complement strand
CCCTTGTCCGCCGCACCCGAACCACGCCACTATCTGTTCGCGCTAATACCTCGTTCCACCACCTCACCCCTCCACCGGACGGCTGCCATGCCCATTCGCTCCACTCGGCGCCTCGCCGTCGCCGCCGCGCTCCTCGCGCTCTCTCCCGCGCCCGCGCTCCGCGCGCAAGCGGCGGGCGGCGCTGCCGACATCGACATCCCGTTCCAGAAGTACACGCTGCCGAACGGGCTCACGCTGATCGTGCACGAGGACCACAAGGCGCCGATCGTCGCGGTGAACGTGTGGTACCACGTCGGCTCGAAGAACGAGCGGCCGGGGAAGACCGGCTTCGCGCACCTCTACGAGCACCTGATGTTCAACGGCAGCCTGCACCATCCGGGCGACTACTTCCCGCCGTTCGAGCGCGTCGGCGCGACCGACATGAACGGGACGACGAACCCGGACCGCACGAACTACTTCGAGACCGTGCCCACCTCGGCGCTGGATCTGGCGCTGTGGATGGAGTCGGACCGGATGGCGTACACGGCCGAGGCGATCACGCAGCAGGTGCTCGACGAGCAGCGCGGCGTCGTCCAGAACGAGAAGCGGCAGGGCGACAACCAGCCCTACGGCAAGGTCGAGTACATCATCGCGCAGAGCACCTACCCGGCCGGGCATCCGTACTCGTGGACGACGATCGGGTCGATGGAGGACCTGAACGCCGCCTCGCTCGAGGACGTCAAGCAGTGGTTCCGGGACTACTACGGCGCGGCGAACGCGGTGCTCGTCGTGGCCGGCGACGTGAAGGCCGAGGAGGTGCACCAGAAGGTCCTGCACTACTTCGGCGAGGTGCCGCCGGGGCCACCGATCCAGAAGCAGCAGGCGTGGCCGGCGAAGATGACCGGGACGCACCGCGCCACGATGCAGGACCGGGTGCCGCTGGCGCGCCTGTACAAGGTCTGGAACATGCCGCAGTACGGCGACGCGGACGCGGACTACCTGGACCTCGTCAGCGACGTGCTCGGGTCGGGGAAGACGTCGCGGCTGTACCGTCGCCTGGTGTACCGCGACCGGATCGCGACGGATGCGCGCGCGTTCGTGAACCCGGGCGAGATCGGCGGCCAGTTCTACATCCAGGTCACGGCCAGGCCCGGCGCCGACCTGGCGCAGATCGAGAAGGCCGTCGACGAGGAGCTGGCCGCGTTCCTCGAGAAGGGGCCGACGCCGGCGGAGGTGGAGCAGGTCCGCACCCGCTACCGCGCCAACTTCATCCGCGGGATCGAGCGCATCGGCGGTTTCGGCGGCAAGTCCGACGTGCTCGCCCAGAGCATGGTCTACGGCGGCCGCCCGGACTTCTACAAGGTGAAGCTCCAGCGCGTCGCCGCCATGACGCCCGCCGACCTCCAGGGCGCGGCGAAGCGCTGGCTCTCCGACGGCCAGTTCGTGCTCACCGTCACGCCCTACCCGCAGCTCGCCGCCACGCCGTCCAACGTCGACCGCAGCCGGCTCCCGGACGTCGCGCAGCCGGCCCGGGCGTCGTTCGCGACCATGGAAAACGCGACGCTCTCCAACGGCCTCAAGGTCATCCTCGCCCGCCGCACCGCCGTCCCGGTCGTGCGCTTCAACCTGCTCCTCGACGCCGGCTTCGCCGCCGACCAGTTCGGCAAGCCCGGTACCGCCGCCCTCGCCATGAACATGCTCGACGAGGGCACGACCAGCCGCGACGCGCTCCAGATCAGCGACCAGCTCGCCGCCCTCGGCGCCTCCCTCACCACGGGCTCCGACCTCGACGCGTCGTCCGTCTCGCTGAACACGCTCACGGACAAGCTCGATCCCGCGCTCGAGATCTTCGCCGACGTCGTCCTCCACCCCTCGTTCCCCCAGAGCGAGTTCGAGCGGCTGAAGCAGGAGCAGCTCGCGGCCATCCAGCGGGAGAAGGCGACGCCGGTCCAGATGGCGCTCCGCGTCTTCCCGAAGCTCCTCTACGGCGCCGGCCACGCCTACGGCAATCCGCTGACCGGCTCCGGCACCGAGGCCTCCGTGCAGGCGATCACGCGCGACGACCTGGTCCGCTTCCACCAGACCTGGTTCAAGCCGAACCACGCCACGCTCGTCGTCGTCGGCGACATCACCATGGACGCGCTCCGGCCGAAGCTCGAGAAGCTGTTCGGCGCCTGGAAGCCCGGCGACGTCCCGACCAAGAACCTCGCCCGCGTGCAGGAGCCCGCCGCGCCGGCGATCTACCTCGTCGACCGCCCCGGCTCCGACCAGTCCATCATCTTCGCCGGCAACATCGCCCCGCCGCAGGCCAACCCCCAGGAGGCCGCGATCGAGACGCTCAACGACATCCTCGGCGGCTCCTTCGGCTCGCGCGTCAACATGAACCTGCGCGAGGACAAGCACTGGTCCTACGGCGCGTTCACGCTCGTGTGGAGCGCGCGCGGCCAGCGGCCGTTCATCGCCTACGCGCCCGTGCAGACGGACAAGACCACCGAGTCCGTCCAGGAGCTGGCGAAGGAGCTGAAGGGGATCCTCGGCCCGCGCCCGATCACGCCCGAGGAGATCGACAAGGCCAAGCGCAACCTCACGCTCTCGCTCCCCGGCCGCTGGGAGACCGGCGGCGCCGTCGCCGGCGACATCGGCACCATCGTCCGCTACGGCCTCAGCCCCGACTACTTCCAGACCTACGCCGACCGCATCAACGCCGTCACCCCGGCGCAGCTCGCCGAGGCCGCGCGTACGCTCGTCCACCCCGATCACATGGTCTGGGTCGTCGTCGGCGACCGGCAGAAGATCGAGGCCGGGCTCCGCTCGCTGAACCTCGGACCGATCCGGTTGATCGACGCGGACGGAAACCCGGTCGGGCCGAAGGCGTGACGCTGGACTTCGGGCGGGGACGGGAACTGCGGGTCCGACTACGGGCGGTGACACTGCGGGTCTGACTTCGGGGG
>JADGGV010000029.1 GCA_019689775.1 Gemmatimonadota bacterium | reverse complement strand
GTGGGCTCGTCGATGTGTATAACAGCCAGGGGGTGAGCGGGGGAGCGGAGGAGTGGGCGCCGCAGCGGTCCCCCGCTCCGGATGCGGCGGAGCCGGCGTCCGCCCTCGTCGCCCTGGCGGCCTCGCTGGAGCGCTCGAGCGAGCATCCGCTGGGCGCGGCGATCGTCGAGCGCGCGGCGGAGCTGGGACTCGAGCCGATGGAGGCGGAGTCGTTCGAGGCGCGGCCGGGGCGCGGCGTCACGGGTGTGGTCGCGGGGCACGCGGTGGCGGTCGGCAACGATGTGCTGATGGCGGAGTGGGCGGTGGACGTCGCGCCGCTGCGGGCGGACGCGGAGCGCCTCGCCGCGGACGGGCGGACGCCGGTCTACGTGGCGGTCGATGGCGCGCTCGCCGGCGTGCTGGGCGTGGCCGATCCGCTGAAGCCGACGTCGCGCGGGGCGATCGAGCGGCTGCGCCGCATGGGGCTCGACGTCGTGCTGCTGACCGGGGACAACCGCCGCACGGCGGCGGCGGTGGCGCGTCAGGCGGGCGTCGCCACCGTCGTCGCGGAGGTGCTCCCGGACGGCAAGGTCGCGGAGGTGCAGCGGTTGCAGCGGGAGGGGCGCGTCGTCGCCATGGTCGGCGACGGGATCAACGACGCGCCGGCGCTGGCGCAGGCGGACGTGGGGATCGCGCTCGGCACGGGCGCGGATGTGGCGGCAGAGGCCGGGGACGTCACGCTGATGCGCGGCGACCTGGACGGCGTGGCGGAGGCGATCGCGCTCTCGCGCCGCACGATGCGCACGATGCGCCAGAACCTGTTCTGGGCGTTCGTCTACAACGTGGTCGGCATCCCGGTGGCGGCGGGCGCGCTGTATCCGGCGTTCGGGATCCTGCTCAGCCCGATCCTGGCCAGCGCGGCGATGGCGATGAGCTCGGTCAGCGTGGTGGGCAACTCGCTGCGGCTGCGCCGCGGCTAGGCGTCGCGGGCCGCCCGCGCCCCCGGCGACCGCGCACCGCCGCCGCCCCTCCGCTGCCGCGGCGTCGGGGTTTCACGTCGTGGTCCCGTCGAGCGGGATCCCGACGCGTACATCCCTCGGAGGGATCTCAGCCCAGTGGAAAGAGGTAGTGGCAGGAGTGCAGTGGGATCGCCGCGGCAGTCGGAGAACGGGGCGTGGTGGGGGTGCCCCGCGGTACCGCGTACGGCGCGAAGGCGCGAGCGCCTTGCGGGGCGTGTGCCGCACGCGTGGCGGCGGGTCCGTGCAGTGCGCCCGGCTCCCCCACCGCGAGGCGGGGGCCGGTTCCATCGCTCTGTGACGCGGTGGAGCGTGGCGCCATCGGCGGACCTGCCGGAAAACGGTGCGAGTCCTGCGTCGACCCGATTGCCGACCGGCGACAAGATAGACCCCTGCCGCGGCCGTGCAGTCGGGCGGAGCGCCGCGTCGCCGTGGGGGATTTCCCCACGGCTCCGGGCCAGCCGCCGGCCGGCCGGCCCCCGTGGCGCCCGCGCCGGGCGCGGGTCGGCGTTTCCACCGCCCGATCGCGGGGGTTTCCCGACGCCGCGCCGCGCGCCGGGTGTTAGCGTGTAGCACCGCCGGATCCCGGCGTGCTCGAACGATTGGACGAGGAACCCGATGCTTCGTTCGCGACCGATCCGCCGTGCGCTCCTGACGCTGGGGCTCGTGCTGGCCCAGCTCGCCGGGGGCACGATCGCGGCCGCGGCGGGGATGACGGGTGAGCACGTCGCCCCGGCGCCCGTGAAGCAATGCCAGGCGACGCCGGCGCACGAGGCCGGCGCGCACCACCACGACCGGGGCGCGCGGCCGGCGTCGTCGCCCTGCGCGGAGCTGCCGTGCACCGGCTGCGCCACGCCGGCGTGCGCGGTGGCGCCCGGCTGCGCGCCCGCGCCGGCGTCGGCGGCGCCCATCCCGGTCCTCCAGCTCCCGGCGACGCTGGACGTGCCGCTCCCGGCGGCGGTCCGCGCCGCGCACGCCGCGCCGTCCCTCCCCGAATCGCCTCCTCCACGAGCCTGAGCCCGACCGGCCCCGCCTCCGCCACGCCGCGCCGCGGCCGGGCGGAGGCCGCCCCGGCGCGTCCGAGGCCGGAGCCGGCGTAGTGCGCCCGCGCGGCGTCGCGCGCGGGCGGTCACGGGCTCATTGCGTCCAGTGGAGGAGGTCATGCCGTTCTCTTGCCTCGTCCTCACGGGGCTGATCGCCGCCGGCGCCGCCCTGCCGGCCGCGGGAGCGAGTGGGGGAGTGCCCCCCGGCGACACGCTCACGCGCGCGGGGGCGCCCGCCGCCGCGCGGGGGGCCCGCCCGCGGCGCGCCGCGGCGGCGGCCGGCGCCGATGCGGCGGCGGCGCGCGTCCCCGGCGCCGGCCGCCCGCCGGACCCCACGGTCCAGGTCGGCGCGATGAACCTCTCGCTCCCCGGGCTCCGCGCGGACATGCCGTCCTCGATGGCGCCGTCGATCCAGGCGATGCAGATGCTGCCGATCGCCGGCAAGCTCGGCCTGGCCTCGCGCGCCGCCGGCGCGGAGGCGAGAGCCGCCCGCGCCGACGCCGACGAGGCGTGGTGGGAGGTGCGCGCCGCCGTCGCCAGGGCGTTCTACGACATCTACGCCGCCGACCGGCGGATCGCGGTGATGGAGCGCACGCTCAGGCTGCTGGGCGACTTCCGCCGGGTCGCGCAGGCGATGTACGCCAGCGGCACCGGCCGGCAGAGCGACGTGCTCCGCGCCGACGTCGACGTGGCGAAGATGCGCGCCGAGCTGGTGCGCATGCGCGCCATGCGCGCCTCGGCGGCGGCGCGGCTGAACGGGCTCCTCGACCGGCCCGCGGACACGCCGATCCCGGCCGTCGCCGCGCCGGCGCTCCCCGACACGATCCCCGACGCGGACACGCTGCTGGCGTGGGCCGAGGCCGGCCGCCCGATGCTGGAGCGCGGCCGCGCCGCGGTCGACGAGGCGAGGGCGCGCCGGGCGCTGGCGCGGCGCGAGATCTGGCCGGACCTGACCGTCGGCGTGCAGTACGGCCAGCGCGCGGGCGACATGGGCACGGAGCGGATGGGCGGCGCCATGCTCGGCGTCACGCTCCCACTCTACGCGCGCTCGCGGCAGCTCCGCATGCGCGACGAGGCCGCGGCGATGGAGCGCATGGCGGCCGCCAAGCTGGCGGACATGCGCGCCGGCGTGCGCGCCCGCATCGCGGCCCTGGTCGCGGATCTCGCGCGCGACCGCGAGCTGATCCGGCTGTACCGCACGGAGATCCTGCCGCAGGCGGCGGCCGGCGTTCGGTCGGCGCTCTCCTCCTACCGCGTCGGCGCCGTCGACGTCATGACGCTCGCCGACGCGCAGATGACCGAGAACACTTACGAGCAGGAGCTCTACGCGCTCCAGGCGAGCTACGGCGCCGCGGTCGCGGAGCTCGAGACGACGATCGGCCGGGAGCTTCCTGTCGCCCGGCCGCTGGCGGAGGTCCCATGAGCAACCGCAAGCAGATCACGCTGTCGGTCTCGATCGTCGCGGTGGCGGTCGCGGCCGTCATGGCGTACTCGCTCCTCGGCCACGCGGGCGAGCCCCGGCCGGGCGGCGCGGGCGGGCACGACCACGCGGCGATGGCCGCCGCCGCGCAGGGGGCGCGAGAGCGCACGCTGAGCATCTCGGAGGCGCGGGCGCGGCGGATCGGCGTCGCCTACGCGACGGCGCACCGCTCCGTGCTCCGCCCGGTCGTGCGCGCGGTCGGCACGATCGCGTGGGACGAGACGCGGCTGGCCACCGTGAACCCGAAGATCGACGGGTGGGTCGAGCGGCTGTTCGTCGACTACACCGGCGCGCCGGTGCGGAAGGGCCAGCCGCTGGCCGCCGTCTACAGCCCGATGCTGGTCGCGGCGCAGGAGGAGCTGGCGCTCGCGCGCCGGTTGGCCGACGAGGTGGCCGCGGCGCCGGACGACGTCGCGGCGGCGAACGCCCGCGAGCTGCTCGAGGCCGCCCGTCGTCGCCTGGCGTACCTCGACATCCCGGCCGACGTGATCGCGCGCATCGAGCGCACCGGCCAGGCGCAGCGAACCGTGCTGCTGCGCTCGCCGATCGACGGCGTGGTCACGGAGAAGACGGTGGTGCAGGGGAGCCGGATCATGCCGGGGATGGACCTGTTCCGCATCGCCGGGCTCGGCGCCGTCTGGGTCGAGGGCGAGGTGTTCGAGAAGGACCTCGGGTTGGTGCACCTCGGCCAGCCGGCCACGGTCACGATCGACGCGTACCCCGGCGAGACGTTCCACGGCCGCGTCACGTTCATCGACCCGGCCGTCGCCCTCGAGGGGCGCACCGGCAAGGTCCGCATCGAGCTGCCGAACCCCGGGCTGCGCCTCAAGCCCGGGATGTATGCGACGGTGCAGCTCGACGCGCCCGCCGGCGCGCCCGCGCTCGTCGTCCCCCGCTCCGCCGTGCTCACCACCGGCGAGCGCGCGCTCGTCTTCGTCCGCCACGACGACGGCATGCTCATGCCGCACGAGGTGAAGACCGGCCTCGCCGTCGGCGACTCGATCCAGGTGCTGGCCGGGATCTGGGACGGCGCGACGGTCGTCTCGTCCGCCGGCTTCCTGGTCGACGCGGAGTCGAACCTCGGCGCGGCGCTCCAGTCGATGCCGGGGATGGAGATGGGGCCGGCGGGCGGCGGCGCCACGCACGACGCCGCGCACGGCACCACGCCCGGCGCCGCGACCCACGCCGCGCACGCCGGCGCCGCGGCCACCTCGGGCCAGAAGGCGAGGCTCCCATGATCGAGCGCATCATCGACTGGTCGGTCGCGAACAAGGTCGTCGTCGCGATCCTCGCCCTCGCGCTCGCCGCCGCCGGCGTCGTCGCGCTGCGGCGCACGCCGCTCGAGGCGCTCCCCGACCTCTCGGACGTGCAGGTCATCGTCCAGACGGAATACGAGGGGCAGGCGCCGCAGATCGTCGAGGACCAGGTCACCTACCCGATCGCCTCGGAGATGCTGAAGGTGCCGGGCGCCGCGACCGTGCGCGGCTACTCGTTCTTCGGCGTCTCCTTCGTCTACGTGATCTTCGAGGACGGCACCGACCTGTACTGGGCGCGCAGCCGCGTGCTCGAGTACCTGAACGGGATCCGCGGCCGGCTGCCGGCGGCGGCGAACGCGTCGCTCGGCCCGGACGCGACGGGGCTCGGCTGGGTCTACCAGTACGTGCTCGAGGACACGACGGGCACGCGCTCGCTCGCCGACCTGCGCGCGATCCAGGACTGGTACATCCGCTACCAGCTCACGTCCGTGCCGGGCGTCGCCGAGGTCGCGAGCGTGGGCGGCTTCGAGAAGATGTACGAGGTCACCGTCGACCCCGTCCGGCTGCGCGCCTACGGCATCCCCGTCACGCGCGTCATGGCCGCGCTCGCCGCGTCCAACAGCGACGCGGGCGCCATGATGATGGAGCTGTCCGAGCGCGAGTTCATGGTCCGCGGGCTCGGCTACCTGAAGGGGATCCGCGACATCGAGAACGTCGTCGTCGCCTCGACGGCGAGCGGCGCGCCGATCCGCGTCTCCGACCTGGCCACCGTGCAGCTCGCGCCCGACGTGCGGCGCGGGATCGCGGACCTCGACGGCCGCGGCGACGCCGTCGGCGGCATCGTCGTCATGCGCTTCGGCCAGAACGCGCTGCGCACGATCGACGGCGTGAAGGCGCGGCTCGCGCAGCTCCAGCGGGGGCTCCCGCCCGGCGTGCACATCCGCCCCGTCTACGACCGAAGCGACCTCATCCACGCCGCCATCGGCACGCTGCGCGGCAAGCTGCTGGAGGAGTCGCTCGTCGTCGCGCTCGTCTGCCTGGTCTTCCTGTTCCACGCGCGCAGCGCGCTCGTCGCGATCCTCACGCTCCCGCTCGGGATCCTGGGCGCGTTCATCGCCATGCGCGCGCTCGGCGTGGGCGCCGACATCATGAGCCTGGGCGGCATCGCCATCGCCATCGGCGCCATGGTCGACGCCGCGATCGTGATGATCGAGAACATGCACAAGCACCTGGAGCGGGCGGTCGAGCGGAAGAGCCGGGGGGTGGCGGAGCGGGAGCACGGCGGAGCGCCATCCCGCACTCACCCACTCCTCCACGCTCCCACCCGGCCGTTCCGGCTCGACACGTCGGTCCTGACGGCCGCGGAGCGCTGGCGCGTCGTCGCCGACTCGGCCCGGGAGGTCGGACCGGCGCTCTTCTTCAGCCTCCTCGTGATCACGGTCTCGTTCCTCCCCGTCTTCACGCTCGAGGCGCAGGAGGGGCGGATGTTCCGCCCGCTCGCGTGGACGAAGACGCTGTCGATGGCGACGGCGAGCCTCCTCTCGGTCACCGTCGTCCCGATCGCGATGGGGCTGTTCATCCGCGGCCGGCTGCACGCCGAGCGCGCGAACCCGATCTCCCGCGCGCTGGCCCGCGCCTACCGCCCGGTCATCGAGTGGGTGCTGCGTCACCGCTGGCCGGTCGTGGCCGCGGCGCTCGCGGCCGTCGTGCTGAGCTGGATCCCGTTCCGCCGCATCGGCGGCGAGTTCATGCCGCCGCTCGACGAGGGCACGCTCCTGTTCATGCCGACGACGCTCCCCGGGATCGGCGTGGCGAAGGCGCGCGAGGTGCTCCAGCGGCAGGACAGCATCCTGGCGTCGTTCCCCGAGGTGCGCAGCGTGTTCGGCAAGGCCGGGCGCGCCAACACGGCCACGGACCCGGCCGGCCTCGACATGAGCGAGACGACGATCGTGCTCCAGCCGCGGGAGCGGTGGCGGCCGGGGATGACGCCCGAGCGGCTCGTCGCCGCGATGGACTCCGCAGTCGCGCTCCCCGGCTTCACGAACGCCTGGACGATGCCGATCCAGGGGCGCATCGACATGCTCGCGACGGGGATCCGCACGCCGGTCGGCATCAAGATCTTCGGCCCCGACCTCGCCACGCTCGCGCGCATCGGCGAGCAGGTCGAGGGCGCCGTCCGCATGGTCCCCGGCACGCGCTCCGTCTTCGCCGAGCGCGCCGTCTCCGGCTACTACCTCGACGTGCAGATCGACCGCGCCGCCGCGGCCCGGCACGGCCTGAACGTGAAGGACGTGCAGGACGTGATCTCGACCGCGGTCGGCGGCATGACGATCACGCAGACCGTCGAGGGCCGGCAGCGCTTCGGCGTCCGCCTCCGCTACCCGCAGGAGCTGCGCGACGCGCCCGAGAAGCTGGCGCAGGTCCTGATCCCGATGGCGCACGCCGGCTCGGCCATGGGCTCGGCCGCCGGCGCCGGCGGAATGCCCGGGATGGGCGCCGCTCCCGGCAGCGCCGCTCCCGCTCCCGGACCGCAGATCCCGCTCGGCGAGGTCGCCACGATCCGCGAGGTCGCGGGGCCGATGGCGATCAAGACGGAGGGCGCGTTCCCGACCGCGTGGGTCTACATCGACGTCGCCGGCCGCGACATCGCCAGCTACGTCGCCGACGCGAAGCGGATGGTCGATGCGATGGTCCGGCTCCCGGCCGGCTACTCGATGCAGTGGTCCGGGCAGTACGAGTACATGCAGCGCGCGAAGCAGAAGCTCGCGCTCGTCGTCCCGGCGACGCTGCTCATCATCCTGCTCCTGCTCTACCTCAACTTCCGCAGCGTCGGCGAGACGCTGATCGTGCTCCTCTCGCTGCCGTTCGCGCTCGTCGGCGGCGTGCTGCTCATGTACGTCCTCGGCTACGAGTGGTCGGTCGCCACGGCGGTCGGCTTCATCGCGCTGGCCGGCGTCGCCGCCGAGACCGGCGTGGTCATGCTGATCTACCTCGACCACGCCTGGACGGCGCGATGCGCGAGCGGCGCCCTCACCGCCGCCGGGCTCTACGAGGCGATCATGGAGGGCGCCGTCGAGCGCGTCCGCCCGAAGATGATGACCGTCACCGCGATCATCGCCGGGCTGCTGCCGATCCTCGCCGGCCACGGCACCGGCGCCAGCGTGATGAAGCGCATCGCCGCGCCGATGGTCGGCGGGATGCTCTCCTCCACCGTGCTCACGCTGATCGTGATCCCGGCGATCTACTCGCTGTGGCGCGAGCGGGCGGTGCTCCGCGCGGCGCGCGGGGTGCGGGCGGCGGAGCCGGCGGCGGCGGGGGTGCCGGCGCCGGTGGGCCCTGAGGCTTGATCCATGCACGGCATGCGCCGACCGGGCGGGAACGCCCCGACGACGGAGGAGTGGGCGGCGATGCGAACGATCCGGGCGGCGGCGGGTGTGGTGGCGGCGCTCTTCGCCGGGGCGGCGGCGGCGCGGGCGCAGGATCATCGGCACGGGGCGACGTCGCCCGCGGCGCACCCGCCGGCGCACGCCGCGCACGGGGCGATGACGGGGCCGCTCGGCGTGCCCGACGCGCGGGAGGGCTCGGGGACGTCGTGGCTCCCCGATGCGACGCCGATGCTCGCGTTCCACGTCCCCGCCGGCGCGTGGCGGCTCATGCTGCACGGCAACGCGTTCCTCCAGTACATCGACGAGGGGAGCGACCGCGGCGGCCGCCAGCTCGGGAGCGTGAACTGGTTCATGGCCATGGGGAAGCGCGCCCTGGCGGGCGGCGTCCTGGAGCTGCGCGGGATGCTGAGCGCCGAGCCGCTCACGGTCGGGAAGTGCGGCTACCCGGACCTGCTCGCGACGGGCGAGCTGTGCCACGGCGAGCGGCTGCACGACCGCCAGCACCCGCACGACCTGTTCATGGAGCTGGCGGCGCGCTACGACCACGCGCTCACACGCAACCTGGCGCTCGAGCTGTACGGCGCCCCGGCCGGCGAGCCGGCGCTCGGCCCCGTCGCCTACCCGCACCGCATCTCCGCCATGGCGAGCCCGCTCGCGCCGATCGGCCACCACTGGCAGGACGCGACGCACGTCTCGTTCGGCGTCGCGACCGCGGGGCTGTACGGCCGGACGTGGAAGCTGGAGGGCTCCGTCTTCAACGGCCGCGAGCCGGACGAGGACCGCTACGACGTCGACCTCGCCGCGCTCGACTCGTACGCCGGCCGGCTCTGGGTGCTGCCGAGCGAGAACGTCGCGATCCAGCTCTCGACCGGCTTCCTGAACGACGCCGAGGAGGCGCACGACGGCGGCGCCCGCGCCGACGTCCACCGCACCACCGCGTCGGTGACGTACCACCGGCTGGGCACCGACCTGAGCCCGTGGGCGACGACGCTCGTCTGGGGGCTGGACCGCGCGCACGGCCTCGCGACGAACTCGCTGCTCCTGGAGAGCAGCGCCGGGCTGGACGCGCGCAACGTCGTCTTCGGCCGCGCCGAGTGGGTGCAGAAGTCCGGCGACGACCTCGCGCTCCCGGAGGAGCTCGGCCTCGGCGGACGCGTCTTCCCCGTCGGGAAGGTGTTCCTCGGCTACGTGCGCCAGTTCCCGGGGCGCGGGCTCCTCCCGGGGATCGGCGCGCAGGTCGATCTGAGCTTCGTTCCGTCCGACCTGGAACGCTTCTACGGTTCGACCACGTCGGCCGGCGTCGCGGTCTTCGCGAGCCTGCGCCCCGCGCCAATGGCGATGGGCCACGAGGCGGCGATGCACCCGATGCCCGCCCCGGCGCCGATGCCCGCTCCGGGCAAGGAGCACGAGCATGAACGCTAGCACCGGGCAGGGGCGCGGCGGCCACGCGGCGGACGCGGGCCACGCCGGCGACGCGGACCACGCCGGCCACGATGCCCACGCCGCCCACGCCGCCCACGACGAGCCGACCGCCCACGGGGCCCGCGCCGACCACGCCGCGCACGACAGGCACGCCGGCCACAGCGTCGCGATGTTCCGCGACAAGTTCGTCGTCTCGCTGCTCCTCACGATCCCGACGCTCGTCTGGGGCCACATGCTCCCGTCGGTGCTCGGCTTCACCGCGCCGCGATTCCCCGGGTCGCGCTGGATCCCCGCCGTGTTCGGCACCGCGGTGTTCTTCTACGGCGGTTGGGTGTTCCTCCAGGGCGCATGGCGCGAGCTGAAGGACCGGCTCCCCGGGATGATGACGCTGATCTCGGTCGCGATCGGCGTCGCGTTCGTCTTCAGCGCGGCGGTCACGCTCGGCTACCCGGGGATGCCGCTCTGGGAGGAGCTGGCGACGCTGGTGACGATCATGCTCCTCGGCCACTGGATCGAGATGCGGTCGATCTCCCAGGCGCAGGGCGCGCTCCAGGAGCTGGCAAAGCTCCTCCCGAGCACCGCTCTCCGTCTGCGTGGCGAGGAGATCGAGGAGGTGCCGATCGCGGAGCTGCGCGAGGGCGACCTGGTGCTGGTGCGCCCGGGCGCGAGCATCCCCGCCGACGGCGTCGTGCGGGCCGGGCGGAGCGCGATCAACGAGTCGATGATCACGGGCGAGTCGCGCCCCGTGGACAAGGCGGAAGGCGACGCGGTGATCGCCGGCGCCGTGAACGGCTCCGGCTCGCTCCGCGTCGAGGTCACCGGCACCGGCGAGAGGACCGCGCTCGCCGGGATCATGCGCCTCGTGGCGCAGGCGCAGTCGGCGCGCTCGCGCGCGCAGGCGCTCGCGGACCGCGCGGCGTTCCTGCTCACGCTGATCGCGCTCGCGGCGGGCGCGGTCACGTTCGTCGCCTGGACGACGGTCGGGGCCGCGACCAGCTTCGCCGTCGAGCGGGTGGTCACGACGCTGGTGATCGCCTGTCCGCACGCGCTCGGGCTCGCCGTGCCGCTCGTGATCGCGATCTCGACCACGCTCGGCGCGCGCAACGGGCTGCTGGTGCGGGACCGGCGCGGGCTCGAGGAAGCGCGGAAGCTCGACGCCGTCGTCTTCGACAAGACGGGGACGCTCACCCGCGGCGAATTCGGCGTCGTCGACGTCGCCACGGTCCCCGACCTCGACCACCGCGAGGCGCTCCGCCTGGCCGCGGCGGTGGAGCGCGACTCGGAGCACGCGATCGCGCAGGGGGTCGTGCGGAGCGCGGCGGAGCAGGGGATCGCCGTGCCGGCGGCCGAGGCGTTCGAGGCGCTGCCCGGGCGCGGCGTGCGGGCGGTGGTCGAGGGGCGGGAGCTGTTCGTCGGCGGCCCGGCGCTGCTCCGCGAGCTCGGCGTCGAGCCGCCGCCGGAGCTCGCCGCCGCCGCGGAGCGGGCGGCCTCGAGGGGCCAGGCGTCGGTCTATCTCCTCGCGCGCGACCGCGCGCTCGCCGTCTTCGCCGTCGCCGACGTGATCCGGGAGGAGTCGCGCGAGGCCGTCGCCCGGTTGCACGAGCAGGGCGTCGAGGTCGTGATGCTGACGGGCGACGCGCGCGCCGCCGCCGACGCGGTCGCGCGCGAGCTAGGCATCGACACCGTCTTCGCCGAGGTGCTGCCGGAGCAGAAGGCGGAGAAGATCCGCGAGCTCCAGGCGCAGGGGAAGCGGGTCGCCATGGTCGGCGACGGCGTGAACGACGCGCCCGCGCTCGTCACCGCCGGCGTCGGCATCGCCATCGGCGCGGGAACCGACGTGGCGGTCGAGGCGGGCGACGTCGTCCTCGTCCGCAGCGACCCGCGCGACATCCCCCGCATCATCGCGCTGTCACGCGCCACCTACCGGAAGATGCTCCAGAACCTGTGGTGGGCCGCCGGCTACAACATCGTCGCGATCCCGCTCGCCGCGGGCGTGCTCGCGAGCCGGGGGATCCTGCTCTCGCCGGCGATCGGCGCGGTGCTCATGTCGGCGAGCACGGTCATCGTCGCCATCAACGCGCAGCTCCTCCGGCGGACGCCGCTCGGCCCGTGAGGCGGCTACCGGCGCGCATACAGCGTCGTGCGCCCGCTCCGCTCGAACGCCACCACGCCGTACTTCTGCTTGACCGGCATCACATCGTCGAGGTCGACGACCGTCGCCTCGAAGCCGCTCTTCCTCAGGTGCTCGATCCACAGGCCGCAGCCGCCGCCGGCCTGATGGCGACGACGGCGCTCCCCGGCTCAGCCGCCCCGCGCCGTCAGCTCCACCTCCAGCGCTTCGCCCGGGCCGAGCCGGTGCCACGCGTCGCGGACGCCCACCGGCACCGGATCGGCGCGGTCGCGGTCCGCCGTGATGCGCACGCGCTCGGCCGTGAGGTCGATGTCCAGCCAGCGGCCGCGCCAGTGCACGCGGAAGCGGAGGTGCCGGAGCAGCGACGGCATATCGGGGGCGAGCATCACCCCATCCTCCGTGAGCCGCACGCCGGCGTAGCGGTGGAGCACGATGGCGACAGTTCCGGCCATGGCGCCGAGGTGGATCCCCTCGGGGGTCGTGCCGCGCTGGAGGTCGTCGACGTCCGTGCGCAGCGCCTCCAGGAAGAGCCGGCAGCCCTCCTCGCAGTCCAGCTCGTGGATGACCGACGCGTAGACCATCTTGCTCAGCGTCGAGCCGTGGGACGTCCGCTCGACGTAGTAGGCGATGTTGCGCGGGAGGACCTCGTCGTCGAACGGATAGCCGAGCCGGTCGAACAGCGTGCGCAGCTCGTCCGCGCCGAGGAGGTAGAAGAGCATGTTCACGTCGGCCTGCTTCGAGACCTTGTAGCGGTCGGGCGTGTCGCCCTCCGCCTTCAGGATCCGGTCCAGCCGCGCGATGTCGCCGTACCGCGCGCGATGCGCCGGCCAGTCGAAGTCCTCGAGGCGCTCGTAGCCCTCGAACTGGCTGATGATCCGGTCGCCGTGGAACGGGATCGTCATCCGCCGGCTGATGTGGTCCCACCGCTCGAGCTCGTCCGCGTCGATGTGCAGGCGCGCCAGGAGCTCGGCGCGCCGGGACTGGCCGACCTCGTCGAGCACGTCGAGCGCGCGCAGCAGGCACCAGACCGCCATCGCGTTCGTGTAGGCGTGGTTGCGCAGCCCGCCCGTCTCCGCGTCCGGGTACTTCTCGTGGTACTCGTCCGGTCCCATCACGCCGGTGATCTCGTAGCGCCCGGAGCGCTCGTCCCAGCGAGCGATGCTCGACCAGAAGCGCGCGATCTCGAGCACCATCTCGGCGCCGTAGTGGATGAGGAACGCGCGGTCGCCCGTCGCCTCGTAGTAGCGCCAGAGGTTGTAGACGATGGCGGCGTTGATGTGGCGCTGGAGCCGGCTCCAGTCCGGGTCCCAGCGGCCGGAGAGCGGGTTCAGGTGCAGCTCCTGCGTGGCCTCCCGGCCGTCGCTGCCGCTCTGCCACGGGTACATCGCGCCGGCGTACCCGGCGGCCCGCGCGCCCTCCCGCGCCGCGTCCAGACGGTAGTAGCGGTAGAGGAGGAGCGAGCGCGTGATGGCCGGCGTGCGGAAGTTGTAGAACGGGAAGATGAACAGCTCGTCCCAGAAGACGTGCCCGCGGTACGCCTCGCCGTGCAGCCCGCGCGCCGGCGCGCCGACGTCGAGGCCGATGGTGTGCGGCGAGACAGTCTGGAGGAGCTGGAAGATGTGGAGGCGGAGGATGAGCTGCTCGCGCGCGAGCGCGCCGTCCGCGCCGCCCGTCCCGATCTCGACGTCGTAGCGGCGCCAGAGCGCCTGCCACGCCAGCCGGTGGTCGACGAGGAGCTCCTCGAAGCCGGGCGCGCCGCCGATGGCGAGGCGCGCCTCGGCGCCCGGCTCGCCGATGCCGCGGTCGCGCGAGGTGTAGAGCGCGACGAGCTTCTCGACGCGCACCGTCTGGCCCTCTGCCACCGCCACGCGGAGCTCCTCGCCGATCCGCGCCGGCCGGTCGACGAGGATCCGCCGCTCGGGCTCGAGCCGGCCATCGGCGCCGTGGAGCCGGGTCCGTGCGGCCTCCGCCACCTGGATGCGCGACTGGCTCGTCTCGACCAGCAGATAGATGCCTTCCGGCGCCACCGCGGCCGTGCCCAGGACCCGGAGGTGGCGTCCCGCGAGCTGGCGGTAGCGCGCGACCCCGCTGTTCGTCACCGAGCCGTCGAGCTCGGCGCGGATGCGCAGCTCGCCGCTCCAGTTCTCCGGCGTGATGCGGCAGTCGATCGCGGCCAGGTGCGGCGAGCTCATGCTCACCAGGCGCCGGCTCTCGATCGCGGTGATGCGCCCGCGCCCGTCGCGCACGCGGAGCCGGCGCACGAGCACGCCGTCGCGCAGATGGAGCTCCTGGCGGTAGGCGAGGATCTCGACGGCGCCCGGGCGGATCCAGTCGCCCTCCTCCGGCCGGAACGCGAGCACCAGCCAGTTCGGGAAGTTGACCAGATCCTCGTTGACGACCGTGTGGCCGGCGACCTCGCTCGCCAGGCGGTTGTAGCCGCCGGCCACGTAGGTGCCGGGGTAGTGGACGCCGTCCGCCTCCGCCTCCTCGGCGGCGCCGCGCGTCACGAACAGGCCGTTGCCGAGCGCGCAGAGCGCCTCGCGCAGCCCCTCCCGCGCCGGGTCGAAGCCGTCGTAGGCGACGACCCACGGGTCGACGACCGGTGGCGCGGCCGGCGGCGGAGTGGTGGGCTCCGTTCGCGTCAACGCGGCCTCCTCGCGCTCATCCGGCCCCGGCGCTCGCGGGGCCATCCCGCGGATTCGCGAGATCGGACTCGAGCCGCTCCACCGAGACGTCCCGGAAGTCGCGGACGACCCGATCGGCGCCATGCTCGCGCAGCGCGGCGGCACGTCCGCCGCGGTCGACGCCGAGCACCAGCCCGAAGCCGCCGGCGCGCCCCGCCTCGACGCCCGCCTCCGCGTCCTCGACCACCATCGCGCGGGACGGATCGCTCTTGCCGAGGCGCCGGAGGCACTCCAGGAAGATGTCGGGCGAAGGCTTGCCCCGCAGGTGCAGCCGCTCGCTCACGGTGCCGTCGACGCGCGCGTCGAAGAGGTCGTCCAGCCCGGCCTTCGCGAGGACGAGCGCCGCGTTCTTGCTCGACGAGGCCATCCCGACACGAACGCCGTGCGCCCGCAGCTCGCGGATCAGGCGGACCGCCCCGGCGTCCACGTCCACGCCCATCTCCGCCAGCCGCGCGTGGAACCGCGCGTCCTTGCGTTTGGCGAAGCCCGCGACCGTCTCGGCGTCCGGCGGGTCCCGCGGATCTCCCTCGGGGAGCGTAATCCCGCGGGAGGCCAGGAACGTCCGGATGCCCTCCTCGCGCGGCCGGCCGTCGACGTAGGCTCGATCGTCCGCCTCGGTGAACGGGCGGAACGGCTCCGCGTGCTCCCGCTCGCGCGAGCGGAGGTAGTCGTCGAACACCTCCTTCCATGCCGCCGCATGGACGCGCGCCGTGAACGTCACCACGCCGTCCAGATCGAAGATCGCGGCCTCGAGGCGACCGGACATGCTACCGCGACCGCCGCTCCCGCGCCGGCGCCGCCTGCGCCGGCTCGTCCGCACCCGTGAAGCCCGCCTCCACCACGCGCGTTCTCCTCTCGCCCGCCGCTCGAGGCCCGCGGCAACTTCCCGGAATCCTCGCGCCACGAGTCCGCCGGGATCTCGGGGGGGGCGCGGCGGGCGAGCGCGTGGAGGGCGACGTCGTGGCGCCGGCTGCTCGGGTACCGCGCACGTCCGGCGACGCGCGGACGGCGCGGGCGCGGTGTGCGCCGCCTACTCGCGGCTCCGGGGCTCGCCGCTGGGGCGCCGCTCGAGGCGGGTGTCCTCCCACGACAGCGGGTCCTCGATCGGCTCGAGGTGCGTGAACACGGTCGTGTTCGGCATCGCGGCGCGGATCCGCGCCTCGATGCGCTCGAGCAGGTCGTGCCCGCGCTGCACGCTCCAGTCGCCGGGGACCAGGATGTGGAAGGAGACGAAGCGCCGCGCGCCGGCCTGGCGCGTGCGCAGCGCGTGGAACTGCACGCCGGCGCTCCGCTCCGCCTCGAGGATGCCGATGATCGTCCGACGGTCGCTGGTCGGGAGCCCCGTGTCGAGCAGCCCGAGCGCCGAGCGGCGCAGCAGGTCGACGCCGATGCGGATGATGTTGACCGCGACGGCCAGCGCGACGACCGGATCGAGCCACATCCAGCCGGACAGCGCCGCGGTGCCGACGCCGACGATCACGCCGAGCGACGTCCAGACGTCCGTCATCAGGTGCTGCGCGTCCGCCTCGAGCGCGATGGAGTCGAAGCGGCGGCCGGCGCGGAAGAGGACGCGCGCCACGGCGAAGTTGACCGCCGATGCCACTGCGGAGACGGCGAGCCCGATCCCGACGTCGACCAGCGGCTGGGGGTGGATGAGGCGCCGCACCGCCGCGTAGCCGATGCTCACGGCCGCGGCGAGCACGAGCGCGCCCTCGAAGCCGCTCGACAGGTACTCCGCCTTCGTGTGGCCGTAGGCGTGCTCTTCGTCCGCCGGCTGCGCGGCCAGCCAGAGCGCGCCGAGCGCCGCGATCGCGGCCAGCAGGTTCACCAGCGACTCCAGCGCGTCGGACAGGAGCCCGACCGACCCCGTCACGCGGTACGCGCCACCCTTCAGCGCGATCGTGATGATGGCCGCGCCGATCGAGACCCCCGCGTACCGCCAGACGCCGGGCCGCTCCTCCGCGTGCCTCTCTCCGTGCGCCATCCTCGCTCCGTTCGCGCCATGCCCGCTCCCGGCCGCGGGACGCGCCGCCGCGGCCGCGGGAAGCTGGCCGGTCCGGCCTCCGGATTCAAGACGGCTGCCAGCGCCGCCGCCGCAAACCCGCCCGGGCGACGACGCCGCGAGCCCGCCGCGCCCGACCCCCGAAACGAAGCCCGCCGGGGCTGCGACCCCGGCGGGCTTCGTGCAGGCGCGGCGAGCGGCCGCACCCGCCGCGGGCCGCCCCCGCTACGCCGGCACCGCCTCCGCGTGCTCCACCCGCGTCCCCAGCAGCTCCAGGAACGTCGCCAGCCAGGCGGGGTGCGCCGGCCACGCCGGCGCCGTCACGATGTGCCCGTCCACCGTCGCGGCGTCGATCGCCACCTCCGCCCACTCGGCGCCCGCCGCCCGCACGTCCGGCCCACACGCCGGGTACGCCGTGCACCGCCGCCCCTTCAGCACCCCCGCCGCGGCCAGCACCTGCGGGCCGTGGCACACCGCGGCGATCGGCTTCCGCTCCCGGTCGAAGTGCCGCACGATCTCCAGCACCCGCTCGTTCAGCCGGATGTACTCCGGCGCCCGGCCGCCCGGGATCACGAGCGCGTCGTACGCCTCCGGCCGCACCTCCGCGAACGTCGCGTTCAGCGTGAAGTTGTGGCCCGGCTTCTCGCTGTACGTCTGCGCACCCTCGAAGTCGTGCACCGCCGTCTTCACCTGCTCGCCACGCCGCTTGTCCGGGCACACCGCGTCGACCGTGTGCCCGACCATCTGGAGCGCCTGGAACGGGACCATCACCTCGTAATCCTCGACGTAGTCCCCGACCAGCATCAGGATCTTCCGCGCCATCGGTCCCTCCTTGCGACGTTGTTCGCCGATAC
This sequence comes from Gemmatimonadota bacterium, assembly GCA_019689775.1. Lineage (GTDB taxonomy): Bacteria > Gemmatimonadota > Gemmatimonadetes > Longimicrobiales > RSA9 > JADGGV01. Next base: position 160 of record JADGGV010000029.1, on the reverse strand, counting down.
GGACCGGCGCGACGGCCGGGCGCGGCGGCCCGGACCGTCCCCTGCGCCGGACCCATCGTGGGAGTTACGCCGCGCCCGCACCGGGGTCAAGAGCCCCGAGCGACACCCGCGCACGCCCCGCCCCGCCCACCGGCCGAGCGCGCCGCGCCCTCACGAGGAC
>JADGGV010000528.1 GCA_019689775.1 Gemmatimonadota bacterium | reverse complement strand
GCGTGAGCGCGCGCGGGGTGGACGAGCCGGGGGTTCCGGGGCGAGAGCGAGCGCGGGCGCGGGGAAAAGGCCGGGGGTGACACGGGCCTGGCGGACCTCCCATGGGACGCCGAACTTGGACCGGTTTCGGATCGATTTCGGTTGAGAGGAGCGTCTATGCCGGGTGCATCCGCAAACTCGGCCGGTTCGTCCACGTGGGTGGACCACATCCCCGTTCTCTGGTTCGAGCCGCCTGCTCGTCCCGCCGTGCGGCGGCTCGTTCTCTTCCTGCCCCACCTCAGCGGCTCGAAGGAAAGCATGACCCCCTTCTTGCAGGACCTGGCGGCGGCGGGGTTCGTCGCGCTCAGCTTCGACCCCTGGCAGCACGGGGAGCGGGGGACGGAGTCGCAGGACGAGCTGTTGGTGCGCGTCTTCGGGAACTTCCGCCGGCACATGTGGCCGATCCTGGGCCAGACCACCCTGGACACGATGCGGGTGATCGACTGGGCGCTCGCCAACCTCGACATCCACCCCGCCATCTCCGTGGGCGGCCTTTCCATGGGCGGCGACATCGCGGTCGCGGCGGCGGGGATCGACCACCGAATCCAGCGGGTCGTGGCGGTCGTCGCAACGCCGGACTGGCTGCGCCCGGGCATGCATGACCTCTTCGAGCCCGACAGGTTGCTGCCACCGGGTGAGCCCGATGCCTATGCCCGTTACTTCTACGACCACCTGAATCCCATGACGCACCTGGCCGCCTATGCGCACGGCCCGGCTCTCCGCTTCATCTGCGGTGAGCGGGACGTCCACGTGCCGGCCGATGGTGCGCTCCGGTTCCAGGCCGCGCTTCGGGAGGCCCATCCGTCCTCCGCCGCCGAGGTCCTGGTCGAGCTCGTTCCGGGTATGGACCATCTGGCGGTCCGCGATCCGGCGCTTTGGTGGCCGCGCTGCCTGGCTGCGCTCGCCGGTTGACGCCCGCACCGTCCGGCCAGCCGCGACGACCCCGACGCGTGGCGGGCGCGCGGCCGGCCGGGCGTACGCCCGCGACGACCCGGAGTACTGCACCCACACGGACCCCGGCCACCACGGTGCGCGCCGGCGGACCGGCGCGTCGGCACACGCCGCCCGAGGCCCCGGCCCCGTCGTGGCGTTCCCGCTCCCGCTCCCGGGAAGCCCACGCACCCCGGCATCCGACACCCGCCGCTGGTTCATTTGACCCATTTCCGCCCTCTTGCCCGGCGGGTAACGTGCCGTCGCTCGGGCGGCGCGGCGGCCCGGCGGTGCGGGCGCGCCGGGGGCGCGCGGGCTCGGCGGCTGTCGCGGCTCGACGCGCGGCTTTAGCTTGGTGAGGCTCCCGACCCACGTGGTCGCGCACGGCGCGCCCGCGCGCGCATGCCGTGCGCGGCGCTCATCACCGACCCTCTCCGGATCGATCCATGCCGCTATCCTCGGCCCGGTCCACCATGGCGGGCGCGGCGGCCGCGTCCGACGCCTTGCGGCTGCGGGCGGCGCTGCGCGCGGCCGCGGCGCCGCGCGATGCGGACGCGTGGGCGTCCATGACGCGCATCCTGGAGTCCGGCGCGACGGCGCTCGGCGCCGCATCGGCGGGCGTCTGGCTGCCCGCAGAGGGGGCGGACGCCCCGCGCGCCTCGCGGCTGCGGGCCGCGTGGCCGGACGCGGCCGCGGCGGGCGCGGGAGCGGCCGGCGACGGCGCGGTCGCCACGCTCGAGACCCCGCTTGAGCTGCCGGACGGCGAGACCGGGCTGCTCCGCTTCGAGCGAGCGGCGGGCGGCGCGCCGTGGAGCGACGCCGAGCACCTCTTCGCCGCGGCGCTGGCGGAGCGGATCGCGGCGACGCTCGAGCGGGGCGCGCGGCTGGCGGCGGAGCGGGAACTGCGCGAGCGGGTGCGGCAGGTCGAGGAGGTGGAGGCGCTGGCGGGGCTGGGGAGCTGGGAGTGGGACGTGCCGACGAACGTGATCCGCTGGTCGGACGAGCAGCTCCGGCTGCACGGGCTGGACGCGGCGGCGCACCCGGACACGTTCGAGGCGTTCCTGGCGCATGTGCACCCGGACGACCGGGCGGTGGTCGTCGAGGAGTGCGAGCGGCTCATCGCGACGGGCGAGCCGTTTGGCTTCCCGTACCGCATCGTGCGGCCGGACGGGGGGGTGCGCTGGCTGCACGCGCGCGGGCGGATGACGCAGGGCTCGGACGGCGGGTGCTCGCGCATGGTGGGCACGTCGCACGACATCACGGAGCGGCGCGAGGCGGAGGAGGCGCTGCGCGCCTCGGAGCGCCGCTTCCGCGACGTGTTCGACCAGTTCCCGATCAGCGTGCAGATCTTCGCGCCGGACGGGCGGCTGCTGCGGGTGAATCCGGCGTACGAGCGGCTCTGGGGCGTCGGCCTCGATCGCCTGGCGGGCTACAACCCGCTCGTGGACCCGCAACTCGAGGCGATTCGGGAGGAGCTGCGACGCGGCTTCGCGGGCGAGTCGGTGGCGCTCCCCGTCGTCGCCTACGACGGGCGCCCGCTCGGCTCGACGTCCCACGGCGGCGCGGAATGGCCGCGCTGGATGCAGGCGTTCATCTTCCCGGTGCGCGGCGAGGCGGGCGAGATCCGCGAGGTCGTCATCGTCCACACGGACGTGACGGAGCAGAAGCGGGCGGAGGAGGCGCTGCGCAAGTCGGAGGCGCGGTTCCGCGCGGTGTTCGAGCAGTTCCCGCTGAGCATCCAGATCTTCTCGCCGGACGGCTGGACGGTGGAGGCGAACCGGCGGTGGGAGGAGCTGTTCGACGCGACGCTCGAGGAGGTACGTGGCTTCAATCCGCTGACGGAGCCGCAACTCGCGGACGTGGCGGAGTTCATCCGGCGCGGCTTCCAGGGGGAGACGATCGCCGTGCCGGCGACGCTCTTCGAGGCGCGCACGGCGGGCGAGGGCGGGAAGCAGTCTCTTATACACAACTGAC
>JADGGV010000527.1 GCA_019689775.1 Gemmatimonadota bacterium | reverse complement strand
GTGGCGGCCGGTGGGCCGCCACGCCCCTATCCACCGCCCGGATCTCCCTCAGTACTTCCACCCGAGCAGGTTCCAGTAGGCGAGCACGGCGAGGAGCACGACGGAGGCGAGCGTGACGGCGGTGTAGTGGATGCGGCCCCAGCGGCCCCACCAACCGCCGCGCCAGGCGAGCGCGGTGAAGGCGAGGAGGGCGATCGTCAGGACGGCGGCGAGCACGGGGAGGGCGAAGACGATCCCGAGCCCGGGAACATCCCCCTTCAGGAGCGCGGTTTCGCCGGAGATCAGCGAACCGAGGCCGACGAGGAAGGCAACGACGAGGACGGTCACGGCGAACGCGGTCCAGCGCGCGAGGCGCTCGCCGCCGGAGAGGGGGGCGAGCTCGCGGAAGCGGCGGTGCAGGAGCCAGCTTCCGAGGAGGACGAACGGGACGGTGAGGAGCAGGAGCAGCGCGATGCCGATCAGCACGTGGTGCAGCGCGGGCGCCTGGTACCAGGCGACGCGCTCCATCCCCATCATGGGGGCGCTGTTCATGAAGAAGTGGCTGATGCTGCCGTCGCGCTCCTGGCGGAACGCGATCAGCTCGTGGCCGTCGATCTCGCGGAAGAGGTTGGGTCCGGCGCTGACGAAGCGCTCGACGCCGAGCGGCGAGTTGACGACGAGGATGCCGGGCGCCTTGGGGTCGCGCGCGACCTTGACGGCGGTGGCGAGGCCGAGCGCCTTCTCGAAGGTGGTGTAGGAGGCGCGGTTGATCCGGTAGGTGCCGAGGTACTTGTCGGGGACGGGGCCGGTCGCGTCCTTCGCGGCGGCGGTCGCGGTCGGGTAGTAGTGGTCGAGCACGGCCTGGAGGAAGGGGCCGAAGCTGAGCTCGCCGCCGGGCGCGCTGTTGTAGGAGACGAAGATGCCCCACCCCTCCTCGGGGGCGAGGCTGAGGTCGGTGTGGAACCAGCCGGTGTCGCCGCCGTGGCCGATGAGGTGGACGCCGTGCGAGGTCTGCTCGTAGAAGCCGAGGTCGTAGGCGTCGAGGCGCGGGTCGTGGGCGAAGGCGCGGGTGTGCATGAAGCGCGCGGTCGAGTCGGCGAGGATGCGCACGCCCTGGTACTCGCCGTTCTGGAGGTGCGCGATCATGAAGCGCGCCATGTCGGTGGCGGAGGCGCTGATCGAGCCGGCGGGCGCGTAGGGGATGAGCATCTCGAACGGCTTGGCGACGAGCTTGTCGCCCTGCTTGGCGTAGCCGACGGACATGTTCGGCGCGAGGTCCGCGGGGAGTGGCTGGCGGCCGGTGGTGTTGTGCATCCCGAGCGGCTGGAGGATGTGGCGCTCGATGTACTCCTCCCACGGCTCGCCGGTAATGCGCTCGATGATGTAGCCGGCGAGCGCGGTGCCGTAGTTCGAGTAGGCGGAGTAGGTGCCGGGCGGGCGCACGCGCGCCGGCATGTGCTCCTTGAGGAACTTGCCCCGCGGCTCCTTGCTCTCGCTGAAGAGCGCGAGCGCGCGGTCCTCGAAGCCGGGCGTGTGGGTCATGAGGTGCCACATCGTGATCGGCTCGGGGAACGTCGCCGGGATCTTGAAGTCGAGGTACTCGTTGATGTCCTTGTGCAGGTCGAGCTTCCCCTGCTCGACGAGCTGCATGACGGCGGTCCAGGTGAAGAGCTTGGAGACCGAGCCGATGCGGAAGAGGGTCTTCTCGGGGTCGACCGGGATGTGCTTGTCGAGGTCGGCCCAGCCGTAGCCCTTCGCGAAGAGCAGCTTGCCGTCGCGGACGACGGCGACGGTCGCGCCGGCGATGTTCTTCGCCTTCATCTGGCCGGCCATGAGGCCGTCGAGGAACGCCTCGATCTCCTTCGGGTCGCTAGGCCCCTGGCGGGGGGCAGTCGTCACCCCCGTGGCGGTGGTCGGCGTCGACTCCGCCGGCGCCGGGGCCGGGGCGGGCGCCACCGGCGTCTGCGCCCGAACGCCGGCGGAAAGCACGAGGAGCGGCAGCAGCGCGCTCAGCGCTGCGCGCGGCAGTGGACTCGTCATGGACGCGCCTCCTGGCACGATGAGGGACAGCCTTCGGCGGTGAGGGTGCGACGGCGCTTCACCAGATCCCCCGTTCCCCGAGCTTCGCGATCACCTCCCCGAGGCGCTCCGCGGCGTTGCGCCAGTTGATCTGGACGGCGCGCTGGGCGGCGTCGGGGTCGCCGGCCTCGATGCCGGCGATGATGTCCGCGTGCTCGCGGACGGAGTCGGGGATGCGGTTCGTGAGCGCGCTGACGTAGACGCGGGCGTAGCGCTCGGCCTGCGCGGCGATACCGTCGTGGAGCGCGAGGACGCGGCGGCCGCCGCCGGCCTGGACGTAGGCGCCGTGGAACGCGAAGTCGAGGTCGAAGAAGCGGTCGGGATCGGGCGTGGGGTTCTCGGCGAGCGCGGCGAGCGCGCCGTTCTTCTCCCGCAGCGTCTGCACGACGGCGGCGCGGCGGTCGGCGGGGAGCGCGGCGGCGCGGCGCGCGGTGAAGCCCTCGATCTCGCCGACGAGGCCGAACAGCTCGTCGAGGTCGTCCTGCGTGAGCGGGGAGACGACGAGGCGGGCCTGTCGGCCGAGCGTCGTCGCCTGGATGAAGCCCTCCTGGAGCAGGCGCTGGAGCGCGGAGCGGACGGGCGTGCGGCTGATGCCGAAGCGCTCGACGACGTCGCCCTCGGTGATGCGGGTCCCGGGCGCGAGGCGGCCGGAGACGATGAGCTCGCGGAGCTTCTGGTAGACGGCGGTGATGCGGTCGCCGTTGAGCGCGGCGCTCGAGCGCCGGGCGGCGGCCGGTTCCATGTCCGATGTGGTCTTGCGAGCGGCCATCTTCGTTCCTGTTCACGGAGGAGGCCGGGCGACCGCGGGTGCGGCCGGGGCGCCCGGCGAGCCAGCGGCCGCCGGGCGGGCCGGGGCGCCCCGCGGGCCCGGGCCGGCGGCCGCCCGGCCCCC
>JADGGV010000526.1 GCA_019689775.1 Gemmatimonadota bacterium | reverse complement strand
GTCGCGGCTGATCGAGGCGCTGGGCCGGCTGCCGGCGGACGTGGCGGCGGGGCTGGCGGCGGGGCTGGAGGCGTGGACGCGGGAGGCGGGGATCGCGGGCGAGGCGGCGCCGTTTTTCTTCGAGGACGAGCGTCCGCGACGCGGCGGCGGCGGCGCGGCGCGCGGGCTCAATCCAGCACGGCGACGGACTTGACGCGGGCGTAGACGTCGCGCCCGGGCGCGAGCGCGAGGTGGTGCGCGGAGCGGCGGGTGATGCGCGCGAGGAGGGCGGGCCCGTCGTCGCGGCCGAGGCGGACGAGGACGTCGGAGGGGGAGGTCGGCGTCACGTCGCGGACGCGGACGGCGAACTGGTTGAGGATGCTGGTGTCGGTCTCGCGGGCGAGGCCGACGCTGACGTCGCTGGCGGCGATCTGGACGCGGACGCGGCGCCCCGGCTCCGAGGAGCCGTGGCGCCGCACGAGCATCGGGCCCCAGGGGCCGTCGAGGCGGGTGAGGTGGAAGCGGTCGTCGTGGCCCTGGACGACGGCGTCGGCGACGACGGCGGCGGCGTCGCCCAGCCACTGCGCGAACTCGGGGTGGGCGAGGACGTCGGCGGGCGGACCGGCGCGGCGGATGCGGCCGTCGACGAGCCAGACGACGTGGTCGGCGAGGCGGGCGACCTCGGTGAGCGAGTGGCTGACGTAGACGATGGGGAGCGCGAGGCGAGCCGGCAGCTCGGCGATGTAGGGGAGGATGTCGCGGCGGCCGACCTCGTCGAGCGCGGAGAGCGGCTCGTCCATCAGGAGGAGGCGCGGGCTGGAGAGGAGCGCCCGCGCGATGGCGACGCGCTGGCGCTCGCCGCCGGAGAGCCGGCCGGGGGCGCGGTCGAGGAGCGGACCGACGCCGAGCCAGGCGACGGCGTCGTCCCAGCGGACGCGGTGCTCGGGCGCGCGGTCGAGCGCGTAGCGGAGGTTGCGGCGCACGCTGAGGTGCGCGAACAGGTCCGCCTCCTGGAAGACGTAGCCGACGCCGCGACGATGCGGCGGCACGAAGATGCCCGCGCGGTCGTCCTGCCAGACGGCGTCGCCGAGGTGGATGACGGCGTCGGCCGGGCGGCGCAGTCCGGCGAGGCAGCGCAGCACGGTGGTCTTGCCGGCGCCGGACGGGCCGAGGATCGCGGTGACGCCGGGCTCGGCGCGGAAGGCGATGTCGAGGTCGAGCGCGCCGACGCGGAGCCGGAAGCGGGCGTCGAGCGCGCTCACGGCGCCTCCGCGCCGGCGCGGCGCCCGAGCGTGTAGACCACGAGGAGCACGGCGAACGAGAAGGCGAGCAGCCCGGCGGAGAGCACGTGGGCCGGCGCGTACTCGAGCGCCTCGACGTGGTTGTAGACGGCGACGGACACGACCTGCGTCCGCCCCGGGATGTTGCCGCCGATCATGAGGACGACACCGAACTCGCCGACGGTGTGGGCGAACGCGAGCGTCGCGGCGGTGAGGATCCCGGGGCGCGCGAGCGGGAGCGCGATCGTCAGGAAGCGGTCGAGCGGCGAGGCGCGGAGCGTGGCGGCGACCTCGAGCGGCCGCTCGCCGATCGCGCCGAACGCGTTGCGCAGCGGCTGCACGGCGAACGGCAGCCCGTAGAGCACGGAGCCGATGACGAGGCCGCGGAAGGAGAACACGAGGCGGTCGCCGCCGAGCCGTTCCCAGACGCGGCCGATCGGCCCGAGCGGGCCCAGCGCCCAGAGCACGTAGAAGCCGAGCACCGTTGGCGGGAGCACGAGCGGGAGGCCGGCCAGCGCCTCGACCGGCGCGCGCAGCCACGAGCGCGTGCGGGCGAGCCACCACGCCAGCGGCGTGGCGACGACGAGCAGGACGAGCGTGGTCACGGTGGCCAGCCGGAGCGTCACCAGCACGGCCTGCCAGTCGGAAGGCGCGAGCGGACCCACCGGAGCCTCAGCGCGGGGTGTCGTAGCCGTGCGCCGCGATGATGCGGCGCGCCGCCTCGCTGCGCAGGAAGCGGAGGTACGCCGCCGCCGCCGCGCTGGACGCGCCCGGCCGCAGCAGCACCGCCTCCTGGAGCACCGGCTCGTGCAGCGCGCGGGGCACCAGCCAGTAGCTCCGCCGCGGCGCCGCCACCACCTGCGAGTAGGCGACGAAGCCGAGCTCCGCCGCGCCGGACCGGACGAACTGGAGCGTCTGGCCGACGTCGCCGCCGCGCACCAGCCGGTCGCCGACCGCGCCGCCGAGGCCGAGCCGCCGCAGCACCTGCTCCGCCGCCGCGCCATACGGCGCCGTCCGCGGGTCCGCGATCGCCAGGTGGCGCCAGCCCCGCGCGCGCAGGTCCGGCGCGCCGCGCACCGTGTCCACCGACGGCGCGTAGAGCGCAAGCCGCCCCTCCGCGTACGCGACGCGCGTCCCCGGCACCGCCACCCCCTCCCGCTCCAGCCGGCGCGGCCGCGCCGTGTCCGCCGCCAGCAGCACGTCGAACGGCGCGCCGTTCCGCGCCTGCGCGTAGAGCTGCCCCGTCGAGCCGACGCTCGCGCGGACCGCGTACCCCGTCTCGCGCGTGAACCGCTCCGCGAGCGCCTCCTGCACGCCCGCGAAGTTCGCCGCAACCGCGACGCGCACGACGCCGCGCTCGCCGCCGCGCGCGCACCCGCCCGGCGCCAGCGCCGCCGCGCAGAGGAGCGCGCCGAGGCCCGCCGCCGCGCGCCCGCGCCACCGACCGCGCCGCCCGCTCACGCCACCTCACCCGTGTGCCGGGCGTCGTAGCCGGGAAGCTCGGTCAGCAGGTCCCGGAACGCCCGGCTGCGCAGCACCGCGAGCACCGCCTCGATCCGCGGATCGTGCTCCAGCGCGGCCGGGAAACACAGGTCGTACGGCTCCCGCCCGAGCGCCAGCCAGTCCAGCCCCACCTCCTCGGCCGCCAGCCGAACGCACACGCCCGCCTGCGCCCACCCCGACCGGATCGCCTCCGCCAC
>JADGGV010000525.1 GCA_019689775.1 Gemmatimonadota bacterium | reverse complement strand
GGCGTGTCGATGTTCCCGTTCCTGCCGACCTTCGGGGCGGACGTGACGTTCTGAGGGAGGGTTCGGGCGGGACGCCGTCGCGTCGCGGCAACGGCGGCGCTAGGAGGCCGAAGTTGTTGTCGTTTCCCGGGATACCAGTAGAATCTCGGCGTCAGAAAAACGCCGTTCCAGGGGAACCCCGCACCCGACCGCGGGGTCTCCATCATGCCCACCCCGCTCGGGGGCTGGGCTCACCTCGAAGGAGCGGGTTGGAGGCGCGCACGGTGAGAGCGACGACGGTCGGGCGGCTCCTGGCGGGGCTCGCCGTTGCCGGGGCGGCGGCACTCGCGGCGTGCACGCTGGACTCGACGAGCCTCGCGACGCCCGAGGACGTCGTCGTCGCCGAGGTCGTGCTCCGCGCGGGGGAGCGGCAGCAGTTCGCGCTGCTGCACCGCACGATCGGGTCGAACGCGACCGGCGTGACGGTGCCCGGCGCGGCCGTTACCGTGACGGGCCCGAGGGGCGGTCCGGTGCCGTTCTCACCGGTCGCTGCGCGCGACTGCATCGGCTCGATCGGCTCCGACCGGGCCGACTCGCTCGGGAGCTGCTACGCGACCGAGCCCGGAGCGCTCGCGGTCGTTCCCGGCGGACGGTACTCCCTGCGCATCGAGGTGGATGGCGGCGTGCTCCAGGCGGTGACGGACGTGCCGCAGGACTTCCGCATCGTGCAGCCGGACACGGAGGATTGCGTGCTCCCGCCGGACACCGTGCTGCCGGTGCGCTGGACGCGCTCCGCCGGGACGTGGGCCTACCTGGCGGAGACGCGGCTGATCGGGCTGCGGGACCTGCTCCCGCCGGGGGTGCGGCCGCGCGCGGAGCCGGTGGACCTGACGGGGCTGAGCATCGCGGCGGCGGACACGACGATCCTGTTCCCCACGGAGTTCGGCGTCTTCGACCGGTTCGACTCGACGAACACGGCGACGCTGAAGGCGATCCAGCACGGCCTTCCGGAGGGTACCGCGGCGATGGTGGTCGTCGGCGCGGCCGACCGCAACCTGGTGGACTGGCTGCGCGGCTCCGAGTTCCATCCCTCGGGGTTGATCCGCATCCCGAGCGTGCAGGGGGACGGCACCGGCGTCTTCGGCTCGATCGTCTCGCACGCGTTCCGCGTCCGGGTCATGCGGATCGGCGGCCCGGCGTGCTACGTCCCCGGAACGGAGGTTGCAACGCCGCCGGCCTAGCGCCGCGCCGCGCCGCGCACGGACGCGCGCCGGCGCCTGCCCGGGAGATCCCATGGCCGAGCACATCCCCGTCCACGACGATGAGCTCGTCGCCGAGCTGAGCGACCTCCTCGAGGTCGACCGCGACGCCGTCGCGGCGTACGACGTCGCGATCGACCGCCTGCGGAACGAGGCGTTCCGCTCGTGGCTGCGCGCGTTCCGCGCGGATCGCGAGCGCCACATCGCCGACCTGAGCGGGCTCCTCGGCGGTGCGCCGGAGCGTGGCGCTGCCGGGCCGGGTCCGTTCGAGGCGGCGGTGCGCGAGGTCGGCCCCACCGGCGGCGACCGCGAGCTGCTGCTGGCGTTCCGCGTGCACGAGGCGCGGGCGCGCGACCTGTACCGGCGCGCCGCCGCCGTGCCTCGCCATCCCGAGGTCGAGGCGGTGCTGCGCCGCAACGCGGCCGACGAGGAGCGCCACTATGCCTGGGTCACGCAGGCGCTGGAGGCGCTCGGCGCCGGCCCAGCGACGGCGGCGGCGGACGCGCCCGCGCGCGCCGCGTCCGTCGAGGCGCCCGAGCGCACCCCCGAGCCGGCCGAGGATGGGGGCGCGGTCGAGGCCGCGGCGCCCGTGGCGCCCGCCGGGGCGCGTGCGGCACACCGGGCCGAAGCGCGCGGCGCAGCGGTCCGGCGGGTGGCGCCGCGAGCGCGTGGCCTGGCGGACGCCCGCCGCGCGCAGGGCCTGGCGGCGATCCGCGACGACGTCGAGAACGAGGTGCTGCGGCACCCGATCCGCTCGGTGCTGGTCGCCGCGGGGATCGGCTACGTCGTCGGCCGGCTGATCCGCTGACGCCGCCGCGCCGTGGACGAGCGCGACCGGCGGGGCCGGCGGCGCGGGGGGCGGGTGCGGCGGCGCGAGGACCGGGATGCGCGCCTGGCGCGCCGCCGCGCGCACCGGCTGTGCGCGTTCGCGGCGGGCGGCGGCGCGGTGCCGATCCTGGTGCACGAGGACCCGGACCCCGACGCCGTGGCGGCGGCCTTCGGCGTGCAGACCCTGCTGGACCGCTCGCCGGAGACGGCGCCGATCGTGACGCTCGGCGCGCCCACGCGCCCCGAGAACCGGCGCCTCATCGAGCTGCTCCACCTCCAGGTGACCGAGGTGCCCGCCGCCGAGCTGTACGGCTTCGAGCGGCTCGTGTGCGTGGACACGGCGCCGCGCGGGCTCGACCCGGAGCGACTGCCGCGCCTCGCCGTCGTCGACCACCACCCGCCGCAGAACGGCTACCGGGCCGAGCTTGCCGACGTCCGACCGGACTACGCCGCCGCGTCCACGATCGTCGCGGAGTACCTCCAGGCGGTGGACGTGGCGCGCGTGGGCCGTGGGCTCGCCACGGCGCTCCTCTACGGCATCAAGACGGACAGCGACGACCTGACGCGCAGCGTCACGCCCGCCGACGTGCGTGCGTACGCGTTCCTCGTCGCGCGCGCCGACCTCGCGCTGCTCCGCAGGGTCGAGCGCCCGATGTACTCCGTGCACCTGGTGCGCGCGTACGGCCGCGCGCTGGCGGGGATCGCCGTCGAGAACGGCGTGGCGGCCGTGCACGTCGGCGCGATCGACCCCGAGGCCGCGCACACGCTGGCGGAGCTGGCCGATTTCTGCTTGTCGGTCGAAGGCGTGTCGTGGGTCGTGGTGGCGGCGGAGGTCGGCGACGACGTCGCGCTCACGATCCGGCACCTCGGGGCGGGGCCGGGCGCCGGCGAGCTGGCGGCGGCACTGACGCGCGGGGTGGGGG
>JADGGV010000524.1 GCA_019689775.1 Gemmatimonadota bacterium | reverse complement strand
GGGGAGGGCCGGAGGGCCGGAGAGCGGGCGAGCGGACGAGTGGGCGAGCGGGCCCGCCCCCCGCTCCGACTCGTGCGCGCCACCGCGCGGGATACGATATTGGGGGCAGCGTCGCCGATCGGAGGGTTTCACACGGGAGGCGGGCATGTCGAGCGTGGCGGAGCCGCGGATCACGCCGGCGGAGTACCTCGCGCGCGAGCGCCGGGCCGAGTACAAGAGCGAGTACCTGAACGGCCGCATCTACGCGATGACGGGCGCGAGCCGCGCGCACAACGTGATCACGGTCGATGCGAGTCGTGAGCTGAGCACGCAGCTCCGTGGCCGGCCGTGCGAGGTGTACGCCGCCGACATGCGCGTGAAGGTCGGCGCGACGGGCCTCTACGCCTATCCGGACGTCGTCGCGGTGTGCGGCGCGCCGGAGTTCGAGGACCGGCACCTGGACACGCTGCTGAACCCCGCAGTGATGGTGGAGGTGCTCTCGCCGTCGACGGCGGGGTACGACCGCGGGGAGAAGTTCGCGCACTATCGCCGGCTCGCGTCGCTGCGCGACTACGTGCTCGTCGTGCAGGACCGCATGCGCGTGGAGCACTATGCTCGCCAGGGCGAGCGGTGGGTGCTGACGGAGCTGAACGAACCGGAGCACGTGGTCATGCTCGAGTCGATCGGCTGCACGCTCCGGGTGGGCGACCTCTACGAGCGCGTCGAGCTGCCGCCGCCCGACGAGCTGCCGATCCGCAGTTGAATCCGCGCACCGTCGCACGATCGACGACACCGTGATCGGGATGCTCCGACTCCCCGGCCGCCGGGGCTTCCACCGCGCCGCGGCGCCGGCGGCCGCGCTCGCGCTCGTCGTGGCGCTGGCCGGCTGCCGGCCGGCCGTCTCCGGCGGTGCGCCGCCGCCGTTCCGTTGGGGCGGCGACGCGGAGGGCGGTGCGCCGTTCGTGGAGGCGGACCCGGCGGACCCGTCGCGGATGCGCGGCTTCGACGTCGAGGTCGCGGAGATGATCGCGCGCGGGCTGGGGCGGGAGCCGCGCTTCGTGCAGGTGGCGTGGGCGTCGATCGAGGCGTCGGTCGAGCGCGGCGACTTCGACATCGGCCTCTCGGGCGTGGAGGACCGGCCGGAGCTGCGCGCGCGCCACGCGGTCACGATCCCGTACTACGAGTTCCGCGAGGTGCTCGCGGTGCGGCCGGAGGACGCCGGGCGCTACCGGCGCCTCGCGGACCTCGGCGGGCGCCGCGTCGCCACGCTGGGCGCGACGATGGCGTACCGCATCCTGCTGGCGGAGCAGGCGAAGACCGGCCTGATCCCCATCTCCTACGACGACGACGTCCACCCCTACAGCGACCTCGTGGCGGGGCGCGTCGACGCCGTGCTCCTCGACGACATCATCGCGCAGCGCGCGCTGCGCCGCGGCGGCGGCTTCGTCATCCAGCCGGAGCCGGTGGCCACGGGGCACTACGTCGGCGTGCTGGCGCGCGCGAATGCCGCGTTACGCGACTCGGTGGACGCGATCCTGCGGGCGCGGATGCGCGACGGCTCGCTGGAGCGGACGTTCCGGCGGTGGGGCGTGTGGAACGAGGGCGAGGCGCGCTTCTTCGAGCGGGTGCTGGCGGAGGCGCCGCCGGCGGCGGGCGCGGCGCCGGCGGCGGCGGGGCGCTCGCTCGCGGGGTATCTCCCGTCGCTGCTGCGCGCGGCCGGCATCACGCTCGTCCTCTCCTGCCTGGCGATGGCGCTGGCGATCGCGGTGGGCGTGATCGTGGCCGCGGGGCGCATCTACGGCCCGCCGCTCGTGCGTGGCCTGCTGACCACGTACGTCGAGGTGACGCGCGGCACGCCGGTGCTGCTCCAGCTCTTCGTGATCTACTACGGTCTCTCTGGCGTCGTGCGGCTGCCGGCGTTCCTCGCGGCGGTGCTCGGGCTGGGGCTGAACTACGCGGCGTACGAGTCGGAGATCTACCGCGCGGCGCTGGAGGCGATCCCGCGCGCGCAGCTCGAGGCGGCGCGCACGCTCGGGCTGCCGGAGTCGAAGATCCTGCGGCTGGTCCGGGGGCCGCAGGCGCTGCGGCTCGCGCTCGCGCCGATGACGAACGACTTCGTGGCGCTGCTCAAGGACTCGTCGCTCGTCTCGGTGATCACGGTCGTGGAGCTGACGAAGCAGACGGCGATCTACGCGACGAACATCGGGAGCTGGGTCGTGCCCGGGATCCTGTGCGCGATCGTGTACCTGGCGTTCTCGCTCCCGCTCTCGCGCATCGCGCGCCGGCTGGAGCGGCGCTGGAGCCTGGCGTGAGCGGCGTGCTCGTGGTGCGGGGGCTGCGCGCGGAGCGCGGCGGCCGCGCCGTGCTCCGCGGCGTGGACCTGGACGTCGCGGCCGGCGAGGTGTGCGCGCTGATGGGCGTGTCGGGGGCGGGGAAGTCGACGGTGCTGCGCACGATCGCGGCGCTGGAGTCGTTCAGCGCCGGGAGCATCGCCGTGGACGGCTTCACGCTCGGGCCGGGGCCGGTGCCGCCCGAGTCGCGGCTGCGGGGGCTGCGCCGCAGGGTGGGGATGGTGTTCCAGGCGCACGCGCTGTTCGAGCACCTGACGGCGCTGGAGAACGTGACGCTCGCACCGGTGCACGCGCTCGGCTGGAGCCGGGCGCGGGCGGAGGAGGTCGCGCGGGAGCTGCTGGGCTCGCTCGGCGTCGCGGCGCGGGCGGACGCGTACCCGCGCCAGCTCTCGGGCGGCGAGGCGCAGCGCGTCGCGATCGCGCGCGCGCTCGCGCTCGACCCGATGGTGCTGCTCATGGACGAGCCGACGTCGGCGCTGGACCCGGCGCGCCGCGGCGCGCTCGCGGAGACGCTGCGGGCGCTGGCGCGGCAGGGGCGCGGGCTCCTCGTCGCCACGCACGACGTGGACTTCGCGCTCGCGGCCGCCGACCGCGTCGTCGTGCTCGCGGACGGCGTGCTGGCGGAGGCGGGGCCGGCGGCGGAGGTGCTCCGGGGGTTTCCGGGAG
>JADGGV010000028.1 GCA_019689775.1 Gemmatimonadota bacterium | reverse complement strand
ACGGTGCACCGTGACCGGCGAGGAGCGGCTCGCCGTGGTCGGGGCGTTGCTCCAGGCCTGGTGCCTCGCCGATGGGGCGCAGCACGCGATCAGGCAGGCGGCGGCGGTCCTCCCGGCGGAGGAGGCCGAGACGCTGTGGTACCTCGCCGCCGAGTTGGGGACGGTGAGCGCCACGCTGGCGGCGTACCTGGAGAACCGAGGCTTCGCGGCTCCACCGCCGGCATTCGCCAGCAGTCGCCCCACGCCGGGCGGCGTCAACTGAGTAGGACCAGAGACGGATGTCCACGATGATGAGACCCGATGCAGACCGTACTCGAACGGCTACTCGCGCCCGGCGCCGCGCCGCTGACGCGGGGTGTAGGAATTTTCAGGCTTGCGAAAAGTGGCGCCACGACTGGGCTTCTGACGGATGGCAACGCGGATGGCAACGGCTGAGCGTGCACCGCGGACCCTGGCCGAGCTGCGGGAGTGGCTCGCCGCCGCCCCGCCCGGGACGATGCTGCCGGCCGGCGCCGTCTTGGGGCTGCTGGACGACGTCGTCGCTACACCTTCCGTGCTCACCCGTGAGACAGCGGCGCCGGCGCCGGAGAGCTGGCGCGTGAAGCTGTGGACCGTGCCGGCGGAGACGCGGCTCGGTGTCGCCGAGGTAGCGGAGGCGGCGGGCAAGCCCAAGAGCTGGGTCTACCGCCACACCGGCCCGGCGGCCGAGAAGCGCATCCCGCACCGGAAGCTGGACGGCGAGTTGGTGTTCGTCGCGGGCGAGGTCCGCGCCTGGCTCCGCGATCACGAGCAGATCGTGGAGGCGGGGCCGATCTTTGATGGTGACGGCCGCCGGCTACGCGCTGTGTAGCACCTCAGCCCGGCAGGGGGCCGGACCGAACCGCCAGCCCCCTGCCCTACCTCGGGCCGGTACACGAGGGACTCGGCGAAGCTCAACGCGCCCGGGCGAGCACCCAGTCAGCGTGGGCATTCTTGACCCGCTGCCGCACCTCTGCACGCGTTACGGGCGCTTCGAGCTTCGCCAAGCCCTGAGCAAGGAGATGGCGGACGTAGTCCCTCGCCTCCGGCACTCGCCAACCGAGCCCGAGGAGGTGATGGCCGACGTTGATTTCTACCGTGTTGATGAAGGCTTGGATGGCGGCCTCCGAGTCCTCAGTAGGCTTCTGCCGCTCTTTCCGAAGATGTTCCCATGCCAGGTCGGCGTAGACTTCCCACGGCTCCATCGCCCCCTCCAGGTTGGCTGGTTGGTCCTAAGCTGCGGCTGGGCGCGGGCCAATGCAACGAAGATGCCCTCGAAGGACGGCCCGCACACCTGGATGTAGCCGAGGAGTCCACGGGCCGGGGGGTACGGTTGGGGAGGTGAGGACCCCCTCAGCGCCGATTCACGCAGCGCGGGTCCCATATCAGGATGTAGGCTCCACCCGCATGGGCTGCGGGCCGGCGGCGGGTGCGGCTAGATGCAGCAGAGCCCGGAGACTCGGTTTTCCGAATTTCCGGGCTCTCGTGTTGTCGGCCGTTGCCAAAGCCGTTGCCAAACGGCTGTCGTACCCTTCGAAAAGTTAAGAGGCGCCGGGCGGATTCGAACCGCCGAATCGAGGTTTTGCAGACCTCTGCCTTACCACTTGGCTACGGCGCCGCCCGCGGCGTGGTGGGCCGGGGAAGAGCGGGAAACCGGACTCGAACCGGCGACCTTCTGCATGGCAAGCAGACGCTCTACCACCTGAGCTATTCCCGCGCGAACCAACTCCAACGCGTCCGGCGCTCGATCGGAGCCGCCGGTGGCCCGGCTCCGTCCGCGACGCTCCCGGAAGCAGTCGAGCCATGCCCGCGAAAGAACACGAATCTTAGCGGAACCCCGGGCCGTCGTCAACCGCTCCCCGGGCCGCGCGCGCAGGCGTAGACCGCCTCGTACTCGGCGGCGGAGCGGTCCCAGGACCAATCCAGCTCCATCGCGCGACGCCGGACCGCGTCGATGGAACCATCGCGCCAGGCGCTCCAGGCGCGCTCGACGGCGGAGAGGAGGGCGGCGGCGCTCGCGTCGTGGAACGCCAAGCCGGTCACGCCGTCGATGACGGTGTCGGCAAGCCCGCCCGTGTGGCGCACGATCGGCGGCGTGCCGTAGCGCTGCGCGATCATCTGCCCGAGGCCGCACGGCTCGTAGCGCGACGGCATGAGGAAGAAGTCGCCGCCGGCGTAGAGGCGGCGGGCCAGCCCGTCGTCGAAGCCGAGGCGGGCGGCGACGCGGTCCGGCGCCGCGGCGGCGGCGTCACGCAGCGCGCGCTCGTAGGCGACGTCGCCACTCCCGAGCACGGCGACGCAGCCGCCGCGGTGGACGATCGGCCCGATAGCGTCGAGCAGCAGGTCGATCCCCTTCTGCTCGACCAGGCGCGTGACGGCGACGAAAAGCGGGCCGTCGCCGCTCAGCCCGAGCTCCGTGAGCACGGCGGCGCGGTTCTCGGCCTTCAGGTGGACGTCCTCCACGCCGAACGGCCGCGGGAGCGCGCGGTCGTGCCGCGGATCCCAGATGCGCGGGTCGATGCCGTTCAGGATCCCGTGTAGCACGCCGTGCCGGAACCGAAGCAGCCCGTCGAGGCCCGCGCCGAAGTCGGGCGTGCGGATCTCGGCGGCGTACGTCGGCGAGACGGTGACGAGTCGCGCCGACAGCGCGAGCCCGGCCTTCATGAACGAGGCCTGCCCCCAGAACTCGAAGCCGTTCTCCGGCCGGTAAAGGTCCCACGGTGCGCCGATCTGTGGCACCAGCGCGGGGGGGAAGTTCCCCTGGTACGGCAGGTTGTGGATCGTGAAGACGGTCCCCGCCTCCAGCCCGTCGAGGAGCCCGTAGACCGGCACGAAGCCGGTCGGCCAGTCGTTCAGGTGGACGACGTCGGCGCCCCACGCCTTCGCGTACGTCACGATGGCGCGGCAGAAGAACGCGAAGCGCCGCCCGAGCGCGAGCACGTCGCCGTACGGCGCGCCATACGGATCGTCGGTATCGAAGAAATCGGGCTCGTCGACCAGCACGCCGGGAGCGCCGTGCGCGGGGCGGTGCAGCAGGAAGCGGGTCCGGATCGGGTCGCCCGGCCAGGGCACGTCCAGCTCGGCGGACGGCTCGAGGGGGAGCTGCCGGCCCCGCACCAGGCGGTAGAACGGCACGATCACGCGCACGTCGTGGCCGCGCTCCGCCAGGGCGTCGGGGAGCGAGCGCGCGACATCGGCCAGGCCGCCGGTCTTCCAGTACGGGATCGCCTCGGCGGACGCGAAGAGGATTCTCACCCGGTCAGTCGTTGCCCGTCGCCATGTGGTGCATCGCCCCGGTCTCCCGGGTCGCCTCGCGTGCGCCGCCATCGCGTAGCCGCGCCCCGGCCGGCCGCTCGGCGACGACGCTCCCCTGACCGGACCGCACGCTGCGCTCCATCACCGGCCGGACGCGCCCGCCTCCAGCGCGGCCCAGAGGCTCCAGGCGAGAAACCCCGCGAGCGCCGCGTGGTGGCGGCCGACGGCCGCCGCGCCTGTCCGGGGGTCGTAGGCCTCGCACGCCAGCCCGCCGTCCAGCGGGAGGCGCGCAAGCAGCGCGAGCGCATCCTCGAGACGCGGGCCGAGCAGGTCCGCGCAGAGCGCCGCCAGCGCGCAGTGCCGCGGGTGCCGGCGCGCACCCACGCCCGGGAACGGCTGGTCGCCGAGCCAGAACGGGTAGCGGCTCGAGCGCAGGAACTCCAGCGTGTTGCGCCAGAGCGGATCGTCGACATCGCAGAAGCCGAGGTACGGCAGGAGCGCCAGGCTGCCGCCGGGATCATCGTAGACGGCCGCCTCGCCCTCGAGGTCGACCGACCAGGCAAGGAGCGAGACGCCCTCGGCCTCGACGGTGCAGTGCTGCCAGACGGCGGCGGCGACCTCCTCCGCGCCGCCGGCCATCCGCGCCGGCGCCTCGCCGTCCGCCGCGACCCAGACCCGCGGCAGCGCGTCGCAGAACGCGCGCACGCAGGCGTTGTCGTAGGTGACGTACGGATGGTCGGCGGCGTCGCCGGACGGAAGCACGTCCGTGGACGCGAGGTAGATCTCGGGGTGCAGCCGGGAGAAGAGCAGGTCGTCCACCTCCCGGAGCACGTCCTGCACGACCGGCTCGTCGAGGATCGTGTCGTCCTTCGCATCCCGCACGTAGCGGTCGAGCGCGACGACGTAGGCGCAAAGGCCGTCCAGCGCGAGGCCCGGGGCGAGCACGCCGCCGTCGACGTAGTGCACGCTCTCCCCCGCACGGTGGGCGAACTGCTCGAAGCAGCGCAGCAGTAGCTCGCGGCCGAGCGGCGGGTCGGCGAGCGTGATCGCCGGCAGGCTCCACAGCAGCGCCTCCCGCTCGCGGAACACCGCGCTCGCCGGCGCGAACGGGGAGCGGGAGACGAGCGGGTAGAACCGGTCGTCGTCCACCGCGCGCGCCACGGCGAAGAAGTAGTTGAACAGCAGGTTGCGCGTGAAGAGCGCGACGTGCTCGCGCGCGGCCGGCTTGCGCGTCAGGCGCGCCAGCTCGAGCCGCCCGGCGCGCAGCAGCTCGGTCGGCCCGATCCGGCGCAGGGTGAGCGCCGTGGCGAGCGCGCCGTCGCGTTCCGCGCCGACGCCGAGGAAGAACGCGGCCGTGGAGCGCCGGCCGGCCGCGACGCGGAGCCGCCGCGCCACGCGCAGCGTGATCGGCTCGCCGTTCGGCGCCCGGACTTCGGTCTCGCCCTCGACCTCGAGCGGGCCGCGGCGGGCCACGTAGCCGCCGTCCTCGCCGCCGCCGCCCACGATGGCGAGCGCCGGGCCGGCGCCGTCGCCGGTTTCGAGCACGAGGCCGGGGCCCGCGCGCCACGCGAGGTTCTCCCGCCCGAACGCCCGCGCCGTGGCGACCAGGCGGAGCGTGCGCAGCCACACGCCCTCGAGCGCGACCTCGACCTCGCGCGCGCCGCCGCCCCGGTTCTCCACCTCGAACGCGTAGACGGCCCCGCGCCGCGCCGGCTCGTGGCCCGCCGGCGCCACGAGCGTCCCGCGCACGTGCAGCCCGTCCCCGAGCGACGCGTGGAAGCGCGGAATCCACTGGTCGAGCCGCTCCCACTCGAGGGAGGCCGCCCGCACCGCCTCGCCGTCCACGCGGAAGCGCGGCGCGAGGAGCGGCGCGTCCTCGCCGCCGACCCATTCGACCAGGCCCGCGCTCGCGCGGTGCAGCACGTTCACGCGCGCGATCCCGCCGTCCTTTGGCGAGATCGCCGGGAACGCGACGGCGTGGTTCCCCGTCAGCTCCCACCCCATCCCGGATGCCGGCGCCTCTCGGCTCGTCACGTCTGCGCTCTCCCGTCGTCTCGGCCGGAAGTATGCCGGCCGCGCGACGCGGCGTCAAACCCCGGGCGCGACACCCGTGCCGCGCGCCGGCGTCATTGCGGACGCACCCCGCGCGTTTCCTTGACGCACGGAAACGCGGCGGAATATACTCCACCGCGATCCATGCCGAGGGCGGATATCCTCCGACAGGAGGATCGAGTCGCCGTCGCTCGCCTTTCCGAGGTCGAGGCGCCGTCTCGTCGACCCGCCGGGCTGGCTCCCCAACCTCGACGCGTTTCCCGTCCTACCCAAGTCGAAAAGCGTTCGAACCGCAGTGGCGCCGATGAGGGGCAGAACCACGCTTCCCGGGCGTACGGGCCGGGAGCCCGTCGCCGCAGGCCAACCGAACGAACGAGGTGCTGCATGATGCGACGTCTCCACCGGCCGCTGTTCACCGCGCTGGCGCTCGCCGTGCTCGGCTCGGCGCCCGCGCTCGCGCAGACCGGCGCGATCACTGGACGGGTCACGGACGCGGCCGAAGCCAAGCCGGTCGTCGGCGCGGCCGTGCTCGCCACCTCGGCCGTGGGCACCTCGGGCAGCGCGCTCACGGCCTCGGACGGCACCTTCCGCATCGGGGGTCTCCCGGCCGGCACCTACGACGTCGTCGTCTCCTACGTCGGCTACGAGACGCGCACCGTGCGTGGCGTCCGGGTCGCCGACGGGCAGACGGCCGACCTCGCGCTCACCCTCAACTCCGTGGCGTTCCAGCTCAACCCGGTCGTCGTGACCGCATCGAGGAAGGCGGAGAAGGCGGTCGATGCGCCCGCGACCGTCGCGGTCGTGGACACGCGCACGATCGAGGAGCGGCCGACGGTCACGCCCGTCGACCACCTCCGCGAGACGCCCGGCGTCGACATCTTCAACTCGGGGATCCAATCGACCAACGTCGTCGTCCGCGGCTTCAACAACATCTTCTCGGGCGCGGTGATGGCGCTGACCGACTACCGCATCGCGGGCGTCCCGTCGCTGCGCGTGAACTTCCTGCACTTCATCCCCGCGAACGACGACGACATCGAGCGCATGGAGGTCGTCCTCGGCCCCGGCTCGGCG
Source organism: Gemmatimonadota bacterium (assembly GCA_019689775.1). Lineage (GTDB taxonomy): Bacteria > Gemmatimonadota > Gemmatimonadetes > Longimicrobiales > RSA9 > JADGGV01. Next base: position 11,145 of record JADGGV010000028.1, on the reverse strand, counting down.
CTCTACGGCCCGAACACGGCCGACGGCGTGATCCACATCATCACGAAGTCGCCCCTCGACCGGCAGGGCACGACGGTCTCCGTGGGCGGCGGCACGCGGAGCGTCTTCCAGACGACGTTCCGCACTGCGCAGAAGCTGAGCGACAAGTTCGGGCTCAAGTTCTCGGGCCAGTACTTCAAGGCGACGGAGTTCCCGTACGTCGATCCGGTCGAGGTCGCCGAGCGCGCGAAGTTCCATGGCGACAGCGCGGCGTTCTTCCGGCAGCAGTTGATGCTCGCGTCGGGGATCAGCGCGGCCGAGGCCGACCGCCGGATCGCCGGGATCGGCAACCGCGACAACGACGTGAACCGCTGGTCGGGCGAGCTGCGCGCCGACTGGCGCCCGACGCCGACCAGCTCGCTGGTGCTGGAGGGCGGCGTGACGAACGTCGGCAAGGCGATCGAGCTGACCGGACTGGGCGCCGCGCAGGCGAAGGACTGGCGCTACTCGTACGCCCAGGCGCGCTACTCCTGGAACCGCTTCTTCGCCCAGGCCTACGTCAACGCCAGCGATGCCGGCGACACGTACCTGCTGCGCAACGGCGTGCCGATCACGGACCGGTCGAAGCTCTACGTCGCCCAGGTCCAGCACGGCGTCTCGCTCGGGACGCGAGAGAACCTGACGTACGGCGCCGACTTCATCTACACGAACCCGATCACGGGCGGCACGATCAACGGCATCTACGAGGACGACGACCAGACGACGGAGATCGGCGGCTACCTCCAGTCCGAGACCGCGCTCTCCAGCCGGTGGAACCTCCTCCTGGCCGGCCGCATCGACCACAGCACGGCGATCCCGGACGCGGTCTTCTCGCCGCGCGCGGGGCTCGTCTTCAAGCCGACCCAGACGCAGGCGTTCCGCGTCACGTACAACCGCGCGTTCTCGACGCCCTCGTCGCTCAACCAGTTCCTGGACCTCGGGAGCGCGTTCCCCGACCCGCGCATCGGCCAGCTCGGCTACAGCCTGCGTATTCAGGGGACCGGCAAGACGGGCTTCCATTTCCGCGGCGCCAACGGCGGCTACCAGATGGTCTCCCCGTTCACGCCGACGCCGGGCCAGAAGTTGCCGGCCGATGCCGCGAGCATGTGGGCCGCCGCGATCCAGGTGGCCGCGGCCGCGAACCCGCAGCTCGCGGCGCAGCCGCAGCTCGTGCAGTACCTGGCCAGCCTCAAGCCGACGGCCGCCGACATCTCGACGATGTGGGTGAACCCGGCCGCGCTTGGCGCGCCGGCGCCGCTGTCCTCGCTGGACCTGCCGGACGTCGCGCCGATCCGCGAGTCCGTCTCGAACACCTTCGAGGTCGGCTACCAGGGCGTCCTCGGCGACAAGTTGCTCCTGGCCGCGGACGCCTGGTACTCGAAGAAGGAGCGCCTGACGACCGCGCTCACGCTGTCCTCGCCGCTGCTGTTCCTGAACGGGCAGCAGACGGCGGCGTTCCTGGTCCCACGCCTGACGCAGTACTTCCAGGCGGCGGGGCTGCCGGCCGAGCAGGCGGCAGGGCAGGCGACCGCCCTCGCCGGTCAACTCGCGCCGGGTCTCGCCGGCATCCCGCTCGGCGCCATCACCGCACCTGAGGTCGACGCCCGCGGCGCGCAGCTCCTCACGACCTACTACAACGTCGACGACAACCTGAAGGTCTACGGCGCCGACTTCGCCGCCACCTACCTGCTCTCGCCGGCGGTCTCGCTGAAGGGCACGCTCTCGCTCGTGAACAAGGACCTGTTCGAGACCGCGCGCGGCGACCAGGTGCCGCTGAACGCGCCGAAGACCAAGGGCACGCTGAGCATCACCTACCGCAACGAGCGCCACGGCTTCAACGGCGAGCTGCGCGGCCGCTTCGCGGCCGGGTTCCCGGTCCGCTCCGGCGTCTACAACGGCACGCTCTGCCTGGCGGGGCCGCAGCCGTCGGGCGCCGAGGACTGCGTCGACGGCTCGGCGCTCCTCGACCTCGATCTCGGCTACACGATCCCGCGGACCCGCGCCACCGTGCAGCTCGCGGTGCAGAACCTCCTCGACCAGGACTACCGCAGCTTCCCCGGCGTCCCGACGACTGGAATGCTGGCGCTGCTGCGCGTGAAGTACGAGTTCTGACTGCCCGGTTCGGGCGCGGAAACAAAGCCGGGGGTGCGGCTCGTCGCCGCCCCCCCGGCTGCATTTTTGGCGGGCGCGCCGCCGCGGCCGGCCTATGCCCGCGCCACGGCGCCGAGCAGCTCCCGCGCGTGCTCCAGGCTCGCCGCGCTCTCCGGGTCGCCGCCGAGCATGCGAGCCAGCTCCCGCACGCGCTCCTCGCCCCGCACCTCGCTCACACGCGTCAACGTCGTGCCCTCGCGCTCGACCTTCTCCACCAGCAACTGGTGCTCGGCGCGCGACGCGATCTGCGCCAGGTGCGTGATGACGAAGACCTGGTGGTGCTCGGCCACGCGCCGCAGCCGGTCGCCGACCTGGAGCGCGACGCGCCCGCCGATGCCGACATCGATCTCGTCGAAGACGAGCGTCGGCACGCGGTCGAGGCGCGCCAGGATCGTCTTCAACGCCAGCATCACGCGCGAGAGCTCGCCGCCGGAGGCCACGCGCGAGAGCGCGCGCGGCTCGAACCCGGCGTTCAGCGCCACGCGGAACTCGACCGCCTCGGCGCCGTCGCCGCCGATCGTGGGGAGCGGCTCGAGCGCGACCTCGAACTGACCGCCCAGCCCGAGGTCCGGGAGCACGGCCATGACCTCCGCGGCCAGCCGCTCCGCGGCCGCGCGCCGCTTCGCCGACAGCTCGGCCGCGACGGCCGCCAGCGCCTCGGCCGCTTCCGCCTCGGCCTTCTCCAGCTCCCGGCGCTCGAGCGCCCCGCCGTCCAACAGGTCGAGCTCGGCCCGCGCCCGCGCGCCGGTCTCGAGGACATCTGCAAGCGTGGGACCGTACTTCGTCTTCAGCCGGAACAGCAGGTCCTGGCGTCGCCGCACCTCGTCGAGGCGCGCCGGGTCGTGCTCCACGGAGGCCGAGTACTGCCCCATGCGCCGCCCCAACTCCTCCACCGTGTAGAACGCGGAGTCGAGCAGCTCGCGCGCGTCCTCCTGGCTCGGATCGAAGCGGATCAGGTGGTCCAGGACGCGGCGCAGCTCCCCGAGCCTCGCGCTGACCGACTCCTCCCCCGCGTAGAGCACCTGGTGCAGCGTGCCCGAGAGGCGCGCGAGGTCCTCGGCGTGCTCGAGGCGGTGCGCCTCCTCCTCGAGCCGCTCGTCCTCGTCCGGCTGGATCTTCGCCTTCTCGATCTCCTCGACCTGGAAGCGCAGGAAGTCCGCGCGCTGCTCCACCTGGCGACGCCGCTCGTCCAGCTCCTCGAGCGCGCGCCGCGCCTGCTGAAGCCGCGTCCACGCCTCGCGGACCGCCCCGGCGAGCGCCGTGGCGCCGCCGAACGCATCCAGGATCGCGCGCTGCTCGTCCGGGCGCAGCAGCGTTTGGCTCTCGTGCTGCCCGTGGAGGTCGACGAGCAGGCGCCCCAGCTCGCCCAGGAACCCCGCCGTCGCCGCCGAGCCGTTGACCCACGCGCGGCTGCGCCCCTCCGCGGCCACCTCGCGGCGCACGATCAGCAGGCCGTCCTCCGCCTCCAACCCCTGCTGCGCCAGCAGCGCGGCGACGGCGGCGTCGCCCGCCACGTCGAAGACGCCCTCGACGACGGCCTTGTCCGCGCCCGCGCGCACCGACTCCGCCGACGCGCGCTCGCCGAGCAGAAGCGAGAGCGCGCCCACGATGATGCTCTTCCCCGCCCCGGTCTCCCCGGTCAGCACGTTCAGGCCCGGCTCGAGCCGCACCGCGAGCCGCTCGATCAGGGCGTAGTTCTGGATCCGGAGCTCGATCAGCATGCGCCAGTATACCCGTTCCTCGGGGGGCGGTTCGATGCCGGCAGCGGCCGGTCGCGGCTCAGCCGCGCCCCTGCTCCACCGCGCCCCAGCTCAGCTTCCGCCGCAGCGTGTTGAAGAAGCTCTGGCCCGGGAAGCGGACGAGCTGCACCGTCGCTTCGCCGCGGCGCGCCACCAGCCGGTCGCCCGGCCGGAGCGCCTCGCCCTCCTGCCCGTCGATCGTCAGGATCAGCTCCTCGCTCGGCGAGAGCACGTCCACGGTGATGACGACGTCGGCCGGGAAGACGACCGGGCGGACGGCGAGCGTGTGGGGGGAGATCGGCGTCGCCAGGATGCAGGGCACGGAGGGCTCGACGATCGCGCCGCCGGCGGAGAGCGAGTAGGCGGTCGAGCCGGTCGGCGTGGCGATGATGATCCCGTCGGCGCTGTATGCGCCGACCTCCTCGCCGTCCGGTCCGACGCGCACCGCCAGGCGGATCGCGCGGGCGAAGCCGCCCTTGTGCAGGACGGCGTCGTTCAGCGCGATGTACGGGGCGCCGACCTGGCCGTCCGCGCCTTCGACGCGCGCCTCGAGCGTCATGCGCGCGTCGATCCAGTACTGGCCCCTGAGCACGCGGTCGAGCGAGACCTCCAGCTCGGCCGGCGGGATCGAGGTGAGGAAGCCGAGGTACCCGAGGTTTACGCCGAGTACCGGCGTGTGGTACGGCGCGACCATGCGGGCCCCGCGCAGCAGCGTGCCGTCGCCGCCGAGCGTGATGAGCAGGTCCATCTCGCCCGGCCGGAACTCGCAGGTGCCCGGGAGCATCGACTCGAGCCGCGGCTCGACGCACAGCTCCAGCCCGCGCTCCGCGGCGAAGCGCCCGAGCGCCTGGAGCGTGGCGGCCAGGTCGCCGTAGCGCGACTGGCCGATCACGCCGACCCGGCGCACCCCACCGGCCACCGGCTCGATCACGCCGTCTCGCGTACGGGGACGACGCCGCCGCCCACCAGCTCCCGAACCCGCTCGGCGATGCCCGCCGGCGTGAGGCCGCACTCCTCGAGCTGCTCCGCCCGGCTGGCGTGCTCGATGATGCGGTCCGGGACGCCGAGGACGTCGACACGCAGCTCCGGGTGCGCCGCACGGAGCGGCTCGATCTCGCGCTCCAGCGCCGCGCCGAAGCCGTTGACGACCGTGCCCTCCTCCACCGTCACGATCGTGCCGTGGTGCTCGACGACCCAGCGCAGCGTCTCGCCATCCATCGGCTTGAGGAAGCGGCAGTTCACGACCGTCGCGTCGATGCCGTCGGCCTGTAGGCGCTGCGCGGCCTCGAGCGCCGGCACGACCATGGTGCCGACGGCGAGGATCGCGACCTCCTGGCCGCGGCGCAGGACCTCCCACGTGCCATACTCGATGCGCGGGATCTGGTCCAGCGGCGGCACCGGCGCCGGCACGTTGTCACGGGGGTAGCGCAGGGAGAACGGGCCATCCGCCTCCTCCACACCCAGCCGCAGCAGCGCCAGCATCTCCGCCCCGTCCTTGGGCGCCGTCACCGTGACGTTCGGCACCGCCAGCAGGTAGGCGATGTCGTAGAGCCCCATGTGCGTCGGCCCGTCGTTGCCCACGAGCCCGGCGCGGTCCATCGCGAGGACCACCGGCAGCTTCTGGATCGCGACGTCGTGGATGATCGAGTCGTACGCCCGCTGGAGGAACGTGGAGTAGATCGCCGCCACGGGCCGGATGCCCTCCGTGGCGAGGCCAGCGGCGAACGTCACGGCGTGGCCCTCGGCGATCCCGACATCGAAGTAGCGCTCCGGGTAGGCGTCGCCGAAGACGCCCGTGCCGGTGCCGCCGGGCATCGCCGCGGTGATCACGACCATCTTCGGGTTCGTCGCCCCCAGCTCCACCAGCCCGTTGCCGAACACGTTCGTGTACGCCGGCAGGCCGCCCTTCTTCTTCGGCATCTCGCCGCTCAGCTTGTCGAACGGCGTCGCACCGTGCCACACGACCGGGTTCGCCTCCGCGAGCTGGAAGCCCTTCCCCTTCACGGTGCGCACGTGCACGAGCCGCGGGCCCTTCCACCGCCGGACCTGCGTCAGCGTGTCGAGCAGCGCATCCAGGTCGTGCCCGTCCACCGGCCCGACGTAGCGGAAGCCGAGCTCCTCGAAGAGCGTCCCCGGCACGAGCATGTTCTTGACGCTCTCCTCGAGCTTCAGGACCATCGACTCGACCGCGTCCCCGAGCGCCGCCGGCGTCTTGTGGATCAGGTTCTTCACCCGGTTCCGCACGGCGTTGTACATCGGGTTCGTGACCAGCCGCGTCAGGTACTTGTGCATCGCGCCGACGTTCGGCGAGATCGACATCTCGTTGTCGTTGAGGATGACGATCAGGTCGGTGTCGGTGTTGCCGGCGTTGTTCAGCGCCTCGTACGCGATGCCGGAGGTGAGCGAGCCGTCGCCGATGATGGCCACGACCTCGTAGTCGTCGCCGTTCAGGTCGCGCGCCGTGGCGATGCCGAACGCCGCGGAGATCGAGGTCGCCGCGTGGCCGGCGCCGAAGACGTCGTACTCGGACTCGTCGCGCTTGAGGAAGCCCGAGGGACCGCCCTTCTGGCGGATCCGCGGGAATAGGGCGTTGCGCCCGGTGAGGATCTTGTGCGGGTAGCCCTGGTGCCCGACGTCCCAGATCAGCTTGTCGCGCGGCGTGTCGAAGACGTAGTGCAGCGCGATCGTCAGCTCGACCACGCCGAGACCGGGCGCGAAGTGTCCGCCGACGCGGCTGACGACGTCGATCATCCGCTCGCGCACCTCCTGAGCGACCGTCGCCAACTCCGCCCGCGGAAGTGCCCGTAGGTCCGCCGGCCCCTCGATTCTATCCAGCAACGCCACGGTCGCCTCCCTTGCCGATTCCAGCGGTCCGCGCTCCATCGCGCCCGGCCGCCCGATCCCCCTGCGCCGCAGAGTCCCATCCTATACGCCGCGCCCTCGCAAGGGAACCCCTTGCGGCCGCTCAGCGGTCGCGCCGCGCCGCGTAGCGCGCGAGCGCCACGAGCTCCGCCGTCGCGATCCCTTCCGCCTCGAGCGCGGCGATCGCGCGCGCCGCCTCGGCGTCGGCGCTCCGGCGCGCGCCGTCCACCCCGAGCAGCGCCGGGAACGTGGCCTTCCCCAACTCCACGTCGCGCCCGGCCGTCTTGCCGAGCCGCGCCGATTCGCCCGTCACATCGAGCACGTCGTCCGCGATCTGGAACGCGAGCCCCAGCGCTTCGCCGTACGCGGAGAGCGCCGCCACCACGCCGGCCGGCGCGCCGGCGGCCAGCCCGCCCAGCCTCGCGGACGCGGCGAGCAACGCCCCCGTCTTGGCCCGGTGGATCGACTCCAGCACGGGCAGCGCCACCGCGTGGCCCTCCGCGCGCAGGTCGAGCAACTGCCCGCCGACCATCCCGCCGCCGCCGGCCGCCACGCACAGCTCGCGCACCAGCACCGCGCGGGCGCTCACCTCCAGCCCGAGGCGCTCGCTGCCCCGCAGAACGGCCCGACACGCCAACGGGATCAGCGCAGCGCCCGCGACCATCGCCGCGGCCACGCCGAACCGGCGATGCGTCGTCGGCTGGCCGCGGCGCAGGTCGTCGTCGTCCATGCACGGCAGGTCGTCGTGCACGAGCGAGTAGGTGTGGATCAACTCGATCCCGCAGGCGACGTCGAGCACGCCGTCCGCCGGGGTGCCGCCCGCCGCCTCGTGCGCCGCCAGACACAGAATCGGCCGGAGACGCTTGCCCCCGGCCGCCACGGCGTAGCGCGCGGGTTGCGCCACCGCCGGCGGCGCGTCGCGCAGCAGCTCGTCCAGCAACCGGGCGAGGGCGGCCTCCACGACGGCCCGGCGTCGCTCGAGCAGCGCAGCGACGTCGAGGTCCGGCACCGCCACGCCGCTCATCCGCCCTCCGGCGGCCGCAGCGGCTCCACCTGCACGCCCTCCGGTCCCTCGATCAGCCGCTCGATCCGCAGCTCCGCCTCCCGGATCGTCCGCTCCGCGGCACGCAGCTCGGCGATCCCCTCCTCGAACAGCGCCAGCGCCGCCTCGATCTCCAGGTCCTCGCGCTCCAGCTCGGCGACGATCTCGTCCAGCCGGCGCAACCGCTGATCCAGCCCCGCGGCCGTCCGCTCAGGCATCCGCAGTCTCCACGGTGAGCGCCGCGTCGCGCCGCACGTCCTCGATGCGGCACCCGACGGTCGCGTCCACGATGCGCAGCAGCACCGCCTCGCCGGGCAGGAAGTCCGCGGCGCGGCGGAGCACCCGCCCCGCCTCGCTCAGCGGGACCGCGTACCCCCGGCGCAGCACCGCAAGCGGCGAGAGCGCCTCGAGCCGGCCCGCGACCAGCGCCATCCGCATGCGCCGCGCGTCCACGACCGCCCGCACGGCAGCCACGAGATCGTCGCGAAGGCGCGCCACGTCCTGCCGCGCGCCCTGGAGCTTGCGTCGCAGCGCCGCCTCCAGCCGCGCACCGCCCTCGGCGAGCTGCCGCGCCAGGACCCGCGCGTCCGGCACCGCGGCCTCGGCCGCCGCCGACGGCGTCGGGGCCCGCAGGTCCGCCACCAGGTCGGCGATCGTCACGTCCGTCTCGTGCCCGACCGCGCTGATCACCGGGATCGGGCACTCGGCGATCGCCCGCGCCACCACCTCCTGGTTGAACGCCCAGAGGTCCTCGGCCGAGCCGCCGCCCCGGCCCACGATCAGCACGTCCGCGCCGCCGCCGCGCGAGAACAGCCGGATGGCGCGCGCGAGGTCCTCCGCCGCGCCGTCGCCTTGCACGCGCGCGGGCGAGAGCACGACCCGCGTCCACGGCGCACGGCGCCCGATGACGTGCAGGATGTCGTGGATGACCGCGCCCACGGGCGACGTCACGACGCCAACCGTTCCGGGGCACGCGGGGAGCGGGCGCTTGCGCTCCGGCGCGAGCAGCCCCTCGGCATCGAGCCGCGCGCGCAGCCGCTCCAGCGCCAGGCGGAACAGCCCGCCTTCGCCCTGCCCTTCCAGCTCGCGCACCACGAGCTGGAAGTCGCCCCGCTTCTCGTAGAGCGTCACGGTGCCGAGGGCGCGGACCTGCATTCCCTCGGCCGGATCGGTGGGTAGCCGCTGCGCATCGGCGCGGAACATCACACACCGCACCTGCGCCTCGGCGTCGCGCAACGTGAAGTAGCAGTGCCCCGAGCCGTACCGCTTCCACCCCGTCACCTCGCCCGCCACCCAGACCGGCGGACACGCGCTCTCCAGCAGCTCCCGGACGACCGAGTTCAGCAGCGCGACCGAGTAGTCCCGCACGGTCGGCAGCCCCGCCGTCCGCGCACGGGGCATGGCCGGCCGGCTCGGAGCGCCCAGCGGCTCCAGCGAGCCGAACAGATCGGGCATCAGCGACTCGCGCGCGCGCCGGCGCCCTCGATCCGCCGCGCCGCCTCCAGCGTGTTGCGCAGCAGCATCGTGATCGTCATCGGGCCGACGCCGCCCGGCACCGGCGTGATCGCCTCGGCCACCTCCGCGACGCCCTCGAAGTCCACGTCGCCCACGAGCCGCCAGCCGCGCTCGCGCGTCGGATCCGCCACGCGGTTCGTGCCGACGTCGATGACGACGACGCCGGGCTTCACCATGTCGCGCGTGATCAGCTTCGGCCGCCCGGCCGCCGCCACCAGGATGTCGGCCTCGCGCGTCACCGAGCCCAGGTCCCGGGTCCGGCTGTGCGCCACCGTCACCGTCGCGTTGCCGCCGCGCGCGTCCCGCAAGAGCAGGAGCGCCACCGGCTTCCCCACGATGTTCGAGCGCCCGACGACGACGACGCGCTTCCCGCTCGGGTCGTAGCCGTTGCGCACCAGCAGCTCGATGATCCCCGCCGGCGTCGCCGGCGCAAGCACGTCGCGGTCGCCGGACGCCAGTCGGCCGACGTTGATCGGGTGGAAGCCGTCGACGTCCTTCGCGGGATCGATGCGGAGGATCACGTTCTGCGGGTCGATCTGCGGCGGCAGCGGGAGCTGCACCAGCAGCCCGTGGATCTCCGGGTGCGCGTTCAAGCCGTCGATCACCCCGAGCAGCTCCTCCTCCGGCGTGTCCTCCGGCAGCACGATCTCCTCGGAGTGGAAGCCCACCTCCCGGCACGCCTTCCCCTTCATCCGCACGTAGACCTGGCTCGCCGGGTCGTTCCCCACCAGCACCACCGCCAGCCCCGGCCGCACGCCCGTCTCCGCCCCGAACGCCTGCGCCTCGGCCCCGATCTCCGCCCGCATCACGGCGCTGAGCTCGGTACCGCTGATGATCTTCGCCATCCCTGTCGTCCCTTCGTGTCAGCGAGCGAAGTCGACGGCGCGCGTCTCGCGGATCACCACGACCTTGATCTGCCCGGGGTACTGAAGCTCCTCCTCCAGCTTCCGCGCAATCTGCTCGCTCATCTGCGCCATCCCCGGATCGTCCACCGTCTCCGGGTTCACCATCACCCGCACCTCCCGCCCCGCCTGGATCGCGAAGCACCGCTCGACGCCGCGGAAGCTCTGCGCGATCTGCTCCAGCTTCTCCAACCGCTTCACGTACGTCTCGAACATCTCGCGCCGCGCACCCGGACGCGCGCCGCTGATCGCATCCGCCGCCGTCACCAGGAACGTCTCCGGGTAGCGGTGCGGCTCCTCGTCGTGATGCGCCTTGATCGCGTTCAGCACCTGGTCCGGTTCCCCGTACTTCCTGCACAGGTTCCAGCCCAGCTCGACGTGCGTCCCCTCATGCTCGTGCGTCAGCCCCTTCCCCACGTCGTGCAGCAGCCCCATCCGCTTCGTCATCGTCACGTCCAGCCCCATCTCCGCCGCCATGTTCCCCGCGACGACCGCCACCTCCTTCGCGTGCAGAAGCTGGTTCTGGCCGTACGACGTCCGGAACTTCAGCCGCCCCAGCACCTTCACGATCTCCGGGTGCACACCGTGCACACCCAGCTCGTAGAGCAGCTCCTCGGCCGCCTGCACCATCCCGTCCTCCACCTCCTTGCGGCTCTTCTCCACCACCTCCTCGATCCGCCCGGGGTGGATCCGCCCGTCCGCCACCAGCTTCTCCAGGGCTACCCGCGCCGTCTCCCGCCGCACCGGGTCGAACGCCGACAGGATCACGGCCTCCGGCGTGTCATCGATGATCACGTCCACGCCCGTCGCCTGCTCGAACGCCCGGATGTTGCGCCCCTCCCGCCCGATGATCCGCCCCTTCATCTCGTCCGACGGCAGGCTCACCACCGAGACCGTCGTCTCCGCCGTGTGGTCC
>JADGGV010000523.1 GCA_019689775.1 Gemmatimonadota bacterium | reverse complement strand
AGTACGCGGGAAGTCGTTCACAAGGCGAGGAGCGCCTCGCCGCAGCCACGAACGCGGGACTCCCGGAATAGCTGGACCAGACTTGGGGGTCAGCTCACGTACACCATCAGCTGCGCGAAGATGGTGCTCCCCGGGTTTATCGGCGGCGGCTGGTCGTGAGGTCGCTCCAGGGTAGCCGAAGCCGAGACGAGTTGAAATCGGCGCGGCCCGCGCGGGATCGTAACCGGCTGTGCCTATCCAGCTTACAGTATCATCGGCTTCGCTGAACGGGATAGCACTGCAGCCATACAGATCCATACAGCGCCGATTCATTGACACCGCCAACTATCTGGCGTAACTTGGTCCCTTCTTTGGCTTCCGCCCAAACCGGTCACTTATCAATCGAAGTTCTACCAAGGTCATGCGGATCAGGAACGCCGGCGCCGATCCGGGACCCGGGACGCCTGGCGAGTGGCGCGCCGCCAGGTCCTCGCTCACGACCCGGGCGGCGGCTCACTACGTGGGACGCGCAGCAGCGCGAGGGGCCCAGGACGGTACCGAATCGTCGCCTGGGGACGCCTGACCGACACTGCGCAGCGCTCGATCAGGCGCAGGCGACCGCGTCTTTGTGGTTCCTCGCTGTTTCAAATGGGTAGCGGCGACAGTGCTCGCATGTTGAGTTTGCCCGCGATCAGATAGGCGATGGTGATCAGGTTGCGTGTGGAGCGGTAGCCGCGCGCCTTGGCCTTGGCGGCCTGGATCAGACTGTTGATCCCCTCGAGGATGCCGTTGCTCACGCGAGTGCGAAACCAGTGGAGGACACCGTCCCAGTGGAGGCGGATCGTCCGGGCCACCTTGATCATCGGAGCCAGGCGGCTGTGCGTCGCCCAGAAGTACCAGCGCTTGAGGTAGGCCTCGGCGAAGTCCTCCTCCAGGTCCCAGAACTCCTGGAACGCGAGCCGCAGGTGGTAGGCCCGGGCCGTCCTCAGGTTGAGGCGCGGCAGGTCGAGCCCGTCAAGGAGTGCGAGCTGGCGCTGCGTGAGGTTCTCCGGGTTCTTGAGCCACACGTAGCGGCTCCCCTTGAGCTCCGGCCGCGAGCGGCGCTCCTCGCGCCGGACCGCGTCCACCGCCTCGCCCAAGAGCTTCATCACGTGGAACTTGTCGAACGTGATGCCCGCCTCAGGAAACTCCGCCGCCAGCCCCTTCAGGTACGCCGGCGACATGTCCAGGCAGAACTCCTCGACCCCTGCCGCCGTGCCCCCGTGCGCTTCAAGATCCTCCCGGAACGCCGCGAGGGTGGTGTGGTCACGGCCCTCGGTCGCGAACAGCAGCCTCGGTCCCTCCACATCCACGAACAGTGTGATGTAGTTGTGACCCCGCTTGCTCGCCGTCTCGTCGATGCCCACCTGGCGCACCCCGGAGAAGTCCGCCTCCGAGCGCGCCCGCTCCACATAATGATGCACCACGCGCCCGATCCGCGTGTCGTGCTCCCCCACCAGCCGCGCCACCGCCCGCACCGGCATCTCCTTCACCAGCGCCAGCACCATCGCCTCGAACAGGAGCGTGAAGCCGCTGCCATGCCGCGCCCATGGCACCTCCACCAGCTTGACGCCGCACCGCTCGCACCGCACCCGCGGCACCCGCACGTGCAGGTACGCCTCGTGCTCGAAGAAATTCAGGTGCCGCCACACCTTCTCCTTCGTGTCCCACGCCGTGCACCCGCCCCGCCCGCACTCCGGGCAGGAGAACGTGCCGCCCCGCTCGAAATCGATCGACACGTCCAGCCGCCTCTCGGCCACCACGAACTCCGAACTCACAACGTACCACGGCCACTGGAGCCCCAGCGCCTGTTGAAACAGATCAACGTCTCGCATGGCCAGCAGTCTCCTCCCTCGACGTTCACGCAGATGGGGAGACCACGTCCGCTCCGGCTGGCGCCCCCCGACCCCCATGATAGCCTTCGGTGGGGTGCGGGGCACGACTCCCTACGCTCGCTCACGTCCTTCGCGACCAGCTATATTCCACCCACTCAGAACAGCGAGGAGCCAGAAGTTGATCGCCTTCCAGATCGTGCCGCGCCAGACGTCGGCGTCGATGCGGAACGGCTGCGTGCGCGCGTCGCCCGCGCGCAGGACGTAGCTGCCCGGCGTGCGCACCTCGGAGGAGTCCAGCACCTGGAACTCGCCCAACCGCGTGTGTACGGTGCGTACCGGCTTGCGCAGCACGACGACGTTCGCCGCGTTGACCTCCGCGGCGCTCGCCTTCCACGCGGCGGCCGAGGGATCGCCGGCGCGCGGCCCCCGCGTCGTCGCCCAACCGGACCAGCTCGAACTCACGCGCGGTCAGCCCGCTCGCGAGCGCCGTTTTCTCTGCCCCGAGCGCGTAGCCGGTGTGGCTGTACGAGATCCGGCCCGGCGCCACGTCCCAGCCCTCGTAGTGGTCCGGCTCGACCCGCTCCAGCTCCAGGCCCGCGATCTCGAACGCGACGCGGTCGTCCGGGTCCGCGAACATCTTGTTGACCCAGTAGCCGATCTCGAGCGCGGTCACGCGGTCCCGCGCCAGCGGCTCGATCTCCCACACCACCCGCTGCCACCGCCCGCTCTGGAGCGTGACGTAGTGGATGCCCTCGCGGTAGTACGCGTCCGGTACCGTGTCCCGCCCCTCGTTGTGCAACACGATCTGGAGCGGCAGCATCGGGAAGCCGGAGACGTCCGGCCGGATCCACAGCGAGATGCGGTTGTACGCGCTCCAGTCCTCGCCCGCGAACGTGCGGCGCAGGTTCACGGACGAGAGGCCGCTGCGCGTGGGCGCTCGTGAGTCGCGGTACATGGTCACGTCCACGCGCAGCGCGGGCGTGCCGCCGGGGGCCGGCGTCGCGCAACGGCGCCAGCGTGCCCGTGCCCTGGAAGCGCCAGGTGGCGGGGTCCGACGCGTCGTCCAGCACGCGGCTCGCGAGCACCGGCTTGTTCAGCCAGCGGAACTCGGCGGAGTGCTCGACCTCGAGCGGCATGGGCATCTGGGGCGGCTGCTGCGCAGCCGCCTGGGC
>JADGGV010000522.1 GCA_019689775.1 Gemmatimonadota bacterium | reverse complement strand
AGCCCCCCGACCCGATTCGCGATCTTCAGGATCGTCGCCGGCACCACCTCGTTGAAGTCCGCCCCCCACGTCGCCTTCTGCAGCTCCACACACGCGCCGTACTCCTCGTGCGTGACCACCGGACGCAGCTCGACCGCCGCCGCTCCGGGCGGTACGTTCGGCGGATCGGAGAGGCTCTGGGCTTCGGACATGCGTCGCCGCGATGCAGGTGTCGGCCAGGCTCGTACTCGAAAACGGTATGCGTTATGGTATGCACCCCCACCCGCCGCGGCAAGCTCCGTTGCGCCAACGACCCCCGCGAGCGGATTGTATTCCTTCAGCGAGATGGGCAGCCACGGATCGGCCGACCGATGGAAGTGGAGCGCGTTCGATCATGAGGGCCGCGGCGCGCGCACCGCGGTCCGGGGGCGCAGTGCGTCCGTGAGCGGCGGTGTGGAGCGGCCGCTGCGCGCGGCGAACGGCGCCGGGGCGCTGCCGCCGCGCCCGGCGGGCGGGGCCGTGCCCGTCGCGGCGGCACCGGCCGCCCGGGAAGCCGAGGTGGTCGAGCGGGTGCGCGAAGGCGACGTCGCCGCGTTCGGCGAGCTGGTCCGCACCCATGCGCGGAAGGCGTACGCGATCGCGTACCGGGTCCTGGGCCACCGGGAGGATGCCGAGGATCTGGTCCAGGATGCGTTCCTGGCGGCGCTGGAGAAGATCGGGACGTTCCAGGCCGGACGGGCGTTCGGGCCGTGGCTGTACCGGATCGTCGTGAACCGGGCGCTGAACGCGCGCAAGTCGCGCGCGGTCCGGGCGACGGAGCCGATTCCGGAGGGGGTGGTCTCGCCGGCGCCGTCGCCGGAGCGGGCGGCGGAGCTCGCGGAGGTGCGGGCCCGGCTGCTCGCGGCGATGGCGACGTTGCCGGAACGCCAGCGGGTGGCGGTTCAGTTGTTCGAGCTGGAGGGGTTTTCGGGCGCGGAGGTGGCCGAGATCCTGGAGCTGCCGGAGGGGACGGTCCGCTGGCAGTTGCACCAGGCGCGTCGGACGCTTCGAGCGGCGTTGGGGCCCGGGACCATGGAGGAGCCATGAGCGAAGATCGCAGGCACGATCCGCCGGCGGATCCGCGCCTGGCGGCGGCGATGCGGGCGGCGTTTCCGCCGGCGACCCTCGATCCGGCGGATCTCGATGCGCTGACGCGGCGCATCACGGAGCGCGCGGAGCTGACGCTCGCGCGGCTGCGTGGGCGCGCGCCATGGTGGGCGTATGCGGCCGGGTGGGCGCGGGCGGCCGTGCCCGTGGCGCTCGCGGCGAGCGTGATCCTGGCCCTGGTGCTGGGCGCGCTCGGGCGTGACCCCGCAGCGCGGACGGCGCCGCCGCAGCGGCTCCAACTCGAGGCGGCGCTCGGCGCCCCGGCCGCCGGCGATGAGGTGACGAGCACGATCTTCGCGGCGGCCGACCGGGACGTCCTGCTCCGCGCGGCGGTGGAGGGCCCATGAGCGCGGGTAGCGCGGCGAAGGGGCTCCGCCCGAAGACCACCGCCGGCCTCCTCCTGCTTCTGGTCTTCGTGGTCGGTGGACTGACCGGCGCCGCGTTCGATCGCTATCTGCTGCGGCCGTCGCCCGCCGTGGCGGCGGATGCGGCGCCCGCGGCCGACCGGCCGCAGCCCGACCGCTCGGGCCGCCGTCGCAGCCGGGAGGCGTACGTGCGCCAGCTCCAGGAGGAGCTGGCGCTCACCCCGGACCAGGTGGCGAAGATCGAGGTCATCACGAGGGATCGCGAGGCCCGCATGCAGGCGCTCGTCGCCGAGACGCGCCCCCGGTTCCGCGCCCTCGTCGAGGAGACCCGGGCGGAGATCGACAAGGTCCTCACCCCCGAGCAACAGGCCAAGCTGAAGGCGCTGCGGGCCCGGGAGCACCGGGAGCATCGGCGCGACCGGCCGCCGGCGCCCTGACCCCTCGCCAACGTACAATCGACCCCCGCGCGCGCGGGGCCGTCTGGAGGTGTGTCGTGAGCAGCAGATCCGGGTGGATGTTGGCGGCGCTCGTTCCCGCACTCGGGTTCGGCGTCGGCGGGTGCGGTGCCGCAGCGCCGAGCAAGGCCGGGGCGGGCGCGCCCGAGACCGCCGTCGTCGAGCGCCGTACGCTCGATGTGAAGGCCGAGGCCTCCGGCACCGTGCAGCCGATCGTGGTCGTCGAGGTCAAGTCCAAGGCCTCGGGCGAGGTCCTCGCGCTCCACGCCGAGACGGGCGACGAGGTGAAGCGCGGCACGCTCCTCGCCGAGATCGACCCGCGCGACGTCCGCAACGGCCTCGCCCAGGCCGAGGCCGACCTCGAGGTCGCGCGCGTCCGGCTCCAGACCGCCATCGAGCAGAAGAAGCGCTCGCAGGAGCTCCGCAAGAGCAACGTCATCACCGAGCAGGAGTTCGAGGCCGCCGCCCTCGACGAGGCGAACGCCCGCGCGGCGCTCGTCAAGGCGCAGACGAACCTCGAGCTGGCCCAGCAGCGGATGGGCGACGTCACGATCGGCGCGCCGATCGACGGCACCATCATCGAGAAGACGGTCGAGCGCGGGCAGATCATCGCCTCCGCCTCCCAGACGGTCTCCGGCGGCACCACGCTCTTCAAGATGGCCGACCTCAGCACCATGCAGGTGCGCGCGCTGGTCGACGAGACCGACATCGGGCGCGTCCAACCCGGTCAGATCACGCGCGTCTCCGTCGAGGCGTTCCCCGGCCGCACCTTCATCGGCGCGGTCGAGAAGATCGAGCCGCAGGCCGTCGTCGATCAGAACGTCACCATGTTCCCCGTGCTGATCCGGCTCGACAACGCCGAGCGGCTGCTCAAGCCGGGGATGAACGCCGAGGTCGAGATCCAGGTGGCTCGGCGCGAGAACGCCCTCGTCGTCCCGAACGACGCCGTGCTGAACCCGCGCGACGCCGTCGGCGTCGGCAAGGCGCTCGGCCTGAGCGAGGAGGATGTGCAGGCCGCGCTCCAGCGCTCGCGCGAGCGGGCGTTCGGCGGCCGCCCCCCCCCCGCCGCCGCCCCGCCCCGCG
>JADGGV010000521.1 GCA_019689775.1 Gemmatimonadota bacterium | reverse complement strand
TCGTGGGGGCGGAGTTGTGTATATGTCTGATGTTCTACATCGGCGTGAACGGCGGCGGGGTGTGGAAGACGACGGACTACGGCCG
The DNA here is from genome assembly GCA_019689775.1 of Gemmatimonadota bacterium. Lineage (GTDB taxonomy): Bacteria > Gemmatimonadota > Gemmatimonadetes > Longimicrobiales > RSA9 > JADGGV01. The sequence goes on along the minus strand of JADGGV010000521.1, from coordinate 2,966 downwards.
CTCCTGGGTGCCGATCTTCGATGACCAGCCGACGGGCTCGATCGGGGCGATCGGCATGTCGGAGTCGAACCCGGACGTGATCTACGTGGGGAGCGGCGAGGGGCTCCAGCGGCCGGACCTGTCGACGGGGGATGGAATCTACAAGAGCGTGGATGGCGGGAAGAGCTGGACGCACCTGGGGTTGCGCGACGGGCAGCAGATCGCGGCGATCGCGGTGGATCCGCGCACGCCGGACCGGCTGCTGGTCGCGGTGCTGGGGCATCCGTACGGCCCGAACGCGGAGCGCGGCATCTTCCGCTCGACGGACGGCGGCAAGACGTTCACGAAGGTGCTGTACCGGGACGAGGACACGGGCGGGATGGACGTCGCCTACGACCCGACGAACCCGGCGGTGGCGTACGCGGTGCTGTGGGCGGCGCGGCAGGCGCCGTGGGAGGTGGGCAGCTCGTGGACGCTGTCGGACCGGAACGGCTTCTACAAGTCGACGGACGGCGGGGCGACGTGGCGGCGCACGGGGCGCGGGCTGCCGACGGCGGCGGATGGGCTGGGGCGGATCGGGATCGAGGTGTCGCGCGCGGACCCGAAGCGGCTCTACGCGATCGTCGGCGCGGAGCGGGGCGGCGGGCTGTACCGCTCGGACGACGCGGGCGAGAGCTGGACGCTGGTGAACGGCGACGAGCGGCTCTGGGGGCGCGACGGCGACTTCAACGAGGTGCGGGCGGACCCGAAGAACCCGGACGTGGTCTACGTCGCCAACATCGTGGCGTGGAAGTCGACGGACGGCGGGAAGACGTTCACGGCGTGGCGCGGCGCGCCGGGCGGCGACGACTACCACCGGCTGTGGATCGACCCGGATGATCCGCGCGTGATCCTGCTGACGGCGGACCAGGGCGCGGTCGTCACGGTGAACGGCGGCGAGACGTGGAGCAGTTGGTACAACCAGCCGACCGCGCAGTTCTACCACGTGAACACGGACAACTCGTTCCCGTACCGGGTCTGCGGCGGGCAGCAGGAGAGCGGCTCGGCGTGCGTGCAGAGCCGGGGCGACGACGGCGCGATCACGTTCCGCGAGTGGCACCCGGTCGGCGTGGAGGAATACGGGTACGCGGTGCCGGACCCGCTCGATCCGGACGTCGTCTACGGCGGCAAGATCAGCCGCTACGATCGGAGGACGGGGCAGACGCAGAACGTGGCGCCGCGGCAGACGCGCGGCCCGGACTTCCGCGTGGTGCGCACGCAGCCGGTCGTCTTCTCGCCGACGGATCCGCACACGCTCTACTTCGCGTCGAACGTGCTGTGGAAGACGACGGACGGCGGCCGGAGCTGGGAGAAGATCTCGCCGGACCTGACGCGGACGTCCTACGAGGTGCCGAAGAACCTCGGCGTCTTCGCGCCGCTCGACCCGGAGAAGGGGAAGCACCGCGGCGTGATCTACACGATCGCACCGTCGTACGTGAAGGGGAGCATCATCTGGGTCGGCACGGACGACGGCCTGATCCACGTCACGCACGACGGCGGCAAGACGTGGCGCGACGTGACGCCGCCGGAGCTGCGGGCGGCGCCGTGGAGCAAGATCTCGATCATGGACGCCTCGCACACGGACACGCTGGAGGCGTACGCGGCGGTGAACACGTTCCGGCTGGACGACCTGCGCCCGCACATCTGGCGCACGCGGGACGGCGGCCGGACGTGGCAGCACGTGACGGCCGGGATCCCGGACGGCGGGATCGTCAACGTGGTGCGCGAGGACCCGGTGAAGAAGGGGCTGCTGTTCGCCGGGACGGAGCGCGAGGTCTACTTCTCCACCGACGACGGCGACCACTGGCGCTCGCTGCGACTGAACATGCCGGCCGTCTCGATCCGCGACCTCGTGATCAAGGACGCCGACCTCGTCGTCGCCACGCACGGCCGCGGCTTCTGGATCCTGGACGACATCTCGCCGCTGCGGCAGCTCGATGCGCTGGCGACGAGCGCTCCGGCGGCGCTGCTGCGCCCGGCGCCGGCGTGGCGCTTCCGCTGGAACAAGTACACGGACACGCCGCTCCCGCCGGGCGAGCCGATGGGGGAGAACCCGCCCGACGGCGCGATCCTCGACTACTGGCTGGCCGCCGCGCCGAAGGCGCCGGTCACGCTCGAGGTGCTGGACGCGGCCGGCACGCTCGTGCGCCGCTACTCGAGCGCGGACCCGGCGCCGCCGCCACGCGACGAGGGGAACGTGCCGGCGTACTGGATCCGCCCGCCCCAGCGCCCCCAGGCGGCGCCGGGGCTGCACCGCTTCGTCTGGGACCTGCACTGGACGCCGCCGGCCGCGCCGGAGACGGGGTTCCCGATCGCCGCGGTGCCAGGGAACACGCCGCGCGAGCCGCGCGGCCCCTGGGCGCTGCCCGGCCAGTACACGGTGCGGCTGACGGTCGACGGCCGGAGCTACACGGCGCCGCTGACCGTGCGGATGGACCCGCGCGTGAAGGCGACGCCCGCCGAGCTGGCCCGGCAGCTCGAGACGGCGCAGCGGCTGGCGGACGCCATGCGCCGCGACTCCGTCGCGCTCGCCGGCATCGGCGCGCTGCGGCGGCGGCTCGCGGCGGCGCCGCCCGCGAAGCATGCGCCCGCGGCGTCGCCTGGGGCCGGCGCCTCCGAGGCCGAGCAGGCCGCGCGGCTAGAGGGCGAGCTTCGCCGCATCGACGGGCAGCTCGCACGCCTGTATGACACGGTGAACGAGGTCGACGCCGCGCCGACGCCGGCGCTCCTGGCGGCGGTGGAGGACCAGTTGAAGGCGCTCGACGACGCGCTGGCCAGGTGGGCGGCGCTCGGCGGGCGACGGTAGCGTCAACTGCGCCAGGCGTCGCCTTGCGAGCGCTCCCCGGCGCGCCCAATGTCGGGGAGCGCTCGCGTTTGGCCCGGTCCCCCACCCTGCCCCGTCCGGGGCGCGCCGGGCCCCTCAGCAGGAGATCGCCCATGGCCACCTC
>JADGGV010000520.1 GCA_019689775.1 Gemmatimonadota bacterium | reverse complement strand
GCCCCCACCTGCAACCGCCCAACAACCGCCCGGCAACCGCCGGGCAACTCCCGGCCCGCGCCCGTAGTCCCCCGAAGTGAGCCCACGCTCGAGCCCGCCCAGGCCCGCGGTCGAACCCGGTGTGCACACCGCCCGCAGTCGAACCCGCCGTTCCCGCCCTCTCTGGCGCCCGCCGGCTCCGTGTGCCTACCTTCCTCCGGCGTAATCCATGCACGCTCGCATGGATACGGTTCACGATCGCGGGAGTCGCGGGGATGAAGCAGGACGACGCCGACGAGTTGCTGGACGCGCTCGAGCGGCGCGCCATCGAGCACGCCGCCCAGGCCGACGACGAGGAGCCCGAGCTCAAGCTCCTCGACGTGCTCACCGGCGAGATAGCCTCCGACCAGGAGGCGTCCGCCGCCCGCGACATCACGCTCGGCGGCTACATCGCCGAGCACAACCGCGTCCCGGCGTTCGAGGGCGCCGACGGCCAGCCCTACACCGTCGACGTCGACGTCGAGGAGACCGGCGAGCCGGACCGGCCCTTCGTCGCCTTCCTCGTCTTCCTCCGCTGGGCCCAGACCGGCGCGGGAATCATGGACCACATCGAATCCGGCGACGTCGCGACCGGCGCCACCGAGGAGGCCGCCCGTCAGGCCGCGCTCGACCTCTCGCTCTACGAGGTCAAGGCCGAACTCGACGCCGCGATCGAGCGCCGCCGCACCGAACACGAGGAATAGTCGCCTTGCTCCGCGAGATCCTGCTGCACCTCAGCCAGAGCTCCACCGCGCGGACGCTCGTCACCCACGCCCCCTTCGCCAGCACCGCCGCCCGCCGCTTCGTCGCCGGCGAGCGCGTCGAGGACGGCATCCGCGCCGCCCGCGAGCTCAACCAGCAGGGCCTGGCCGTCTCCCTCGACTACCTCGGCGAGTCCGTCCGCAACCGCGAGGCCGCCCGCGCCGCCGCCGACGTCGTCCTCCGCGTCCTCGATCGCATCGCCGAGGAGAAGCTCGACGCCAACGTGTCCATCAAGCTCACGCAGATGGGCCAGGACATCGACGAGGCGTTCCTCCACGAGAACGTCGGCCGCATCCTCGACCGCGCCGCCGCCGCCGACATCTTCGTCCGCTTCGACATGGAGGGCAGCGCCTACACCCAGCGCACGCTCGACTTCTTCCGCCGCCTCTGGAGCGAGGGCCGCCGCAACATCGGCGTCGTCATCCAGGCCTACCTCTACCGCAGCGAGGCCGACATCCGCGCCCTCGTCGAGCTCCACGCCCGCGTCCGCCTCTGCAAGGGCGCCTACCAGGAGCCCCCCTCCGTCGCGTTCCCCGAGAAGCGCCGGGTCGACGAGAACTACGTCCGCCTCATGCGCATCCTCCTCACCGAGGGGAACTACCCCGCCATCGCCACCCACGACGAGGCGATGATCCGCGCCACCCGCGACTTCGCCGCCGAAAAGGGCATCCCCACCTCCGCCTTCGAGTTCCAGATGCTCTACGGGGTGCGCCGCGACCTCCAGCAGCAGCTCGTCAAGAACGGCTACCGCGTCCGGGTGTACGTGCCCTTCGGCGAAGCCTGGTATCCCTACCTCATGCGCCGCCTCGCCGAGCGCCCCGCGAACGTGCTCTTCATGGCCAACGCCGTGCTGCGCGAATCGCCGCTCGGCGCGCTGCTCGGGCGAGGGAACGGGCGGCGCTAGCGGGCCGGAGCGAGGCAACCGGGGGCAGGCACGAGGCCGGCACGAGGGGTCCAGCCTCCGAGCCTGCAAGCCTTCCAGCCTGGTGCCTCGTGTATTTGCGCCTTCGCGCCTTTCGCCTCGAGGCCTGGTGCCCGGGTATGCGATGGGGTCCGCAGGCACGGGCACGCAGACACGTACGGCGAGGCTCGGAGGAACGGAGGCTGGAAGGCTTGCAGGCTGGAAGGCTCAGACGATCGCCTCCGCTCCTCCCCTCCTCCAGAACGAAGAACGGAGCAGTCGAAGAACACGCATGTCCTACCTTCGCGTCACCGAGATCTTCCACTCGATCCAGGGCGAGAGCACCTGGGCCGGCTACCCCTGCACGTTCGTCCGCCTCACCGGCTGCCCGCTCCGCTGCTCCTGGTGCGACACCGAGTACGCGTTCCACGGCGGCGAGAAGATGTCGCTCGACGCGATCCTCGCCCGCGTCCACGAGATCAGCACGCCACTGGTCGAGATCACCGGTGGCGAGCCGCTCATCCACCGCGGCGCCTTCGAGCTCGCCCGCCGCCTCCTCGACGACGGCTTCACCGTCCTCGTCGAGACCTCCGGCGCGATCGACGTCGCCCCGCTCGATCCCCGCGCCCACAAGATCATGGACCTCAAGTGCCCCGGCTCCGGCGAGGAGGCGCGGAACCTCTGGTCCAACCTCGAGCATCTCACCGCGCGCGACGAGGTCAAGTTCGTCATCAAGGACCGCCACGACTACGAGTGGGCCCGCGACGTCGTCCTCCGCCGCGGCCTCGCCGACCGCCTGCGCGCCGGCTCGCTCCGCGCCGTCCTCTTCTCCCCCGTCTGGGACGCCGTCGAGTTCCAGGACCTCGCCGCCTGGATCCTCGACGACCACCTCCCCGTCCGCTTCCAGATCCAGCTCCACAAGGTCATCTGGGGCGCCAACGTGCCCGGGGTGTAGGACGCCAGCGGACCACCCGCTCGCGCTCGCGGGGGAAGGCTCGCGGGGGATCGACAGAGGGTTCCCGAGGCCGAGGCGCTTCGGGCGGCCCGGGAGCGGGAACGGCGACAGAGGGGCGCGTGCGCCGGGCGCGGGAGCGGAAGCGGGAACGGCCTCGATTTCGGGGCCCGGGCCGGGGTCGCGGGCGCGGGCAGCCGCTGCGCGCCGGCACGCGCACGGGAACGGGAAGGGGCACGGGTCGTTGGCCGGAATGGTCCGGGCCCTGTCGGACGAACCCCCGTTCCCGTTCCCCGGCCCGTGCGCGTGCCCGCGCGCGTGCCCGCGACCCGTGCCCGGAGCCATCATGGTGGCCGGAACCGTGGCCGGGCCGGTGACGGCGACGGCCGGGTACGGGCCGGGGCGACGTGAAGGAGCAC
>JADGGV010000519.1 GCA_019689775.1 Gemmatimonadota bacterium | reverse complement strand
CACAGAGGGCACAGAGGGCGCGGAGGAACAGAGGGAAACGGAGCGGGGGCGGCGGCGCCGAAGAGTCCTTTGAGCGGGTTGGACCGGGGGAGCTTTCGGCTCCTCGGGTCCGGCCGATGATCCGCCGCTCACCGCCCGGCCCCGCTCCAGTGTCTCTCCCCCCTCGAAGCCGGCGCCCGCCGGACCCTCATTCCATCTCTGACACCCCTCAGTGCCCTCTGCGCTCTCTGTGGTTCAAAAATTCCGTTCCCCGGCCCTGCCCGTGCCCGTACCCCGCGGCCTTCCCATCCGCCCCGCCGCGCCGTACCGTTGCACAATGATCCCGATGCGCCCGGCAACTTCCGGAAACCTCCCGCTCCTCGCGGATGCGCCGCGCCGCCGCCGGTCCCGACCGCCGACGGATCCGCGCCCGAGGCCGGACACCTGGCCGATGCCGGGCCCGGGGCCGCACCCCGAGCCCTGGCCGACGCCCGACCCGCGCCCGAAGCCCGACACCTGGCCGAGCCCGGACCCGCGCCAGCCGGACCGCTGGCCGACGCCGGACCCGCGGCGGCCGGCGCCGGACACCTGGCCGAACCTCCAGCCCGCGGAGGACCCGTGGACCCGCAGTTGAACCGCTGGCGCGCCGACACGCCGGCCGCCGCCGCCGGGCTCGTGCACCTGAACAATGCCGGCGCCTCGCTCATGCCGCGGCCCGTCCAGGACGCGATCGCCGACCACCTGAAGCGCGAGGCCATGCACGGCGGCTACGAGGCGGCGGACGACGCGGCGGACGCGATCGCCGCGGCCTACGTCGACGTCGCGCGCGTCGTCGGCGCCGAGGCCCGCAACATCGCCGTCGTCGAGAACGCGACGGTCGCGGTCTCGCTGGCGCTGAGCGCGTTCGACTTCGTCGCCGGCGACGTGATCCTGACCACGCGCAACGACTACATCTCGAACCAGCTCATGTACCTGTCGCTGGCGAAGCGGCGCGGGGTCGAGATCGTGCGCGCGGCGGACCTCCCCGAGGGCGGCGTCGACCCCGAGTCCGTACGCGAGATCCTCGGCAAGCGACGCGTCGCACTCGTCGCGCTGACCTGGGTGCCGACGAACTCCGGCCTCGTCCAGCCCGCCGAGGAGGTCGGCCGCATCGCCGAGGAGGCCGGCGTGCCCTACCTCGTCGACGCCTGCCAGGCCGTCGGCCAGATGCCGATCGACGTCGCGCGCCTGCGCTGCGACTTCCTCGCCGCCACCGCGCGCAAGTTCCTGCGCGGCCCGCGCGGCGTCGGCTTCCTCTACGTCTCCGACCGCGCGCTCCGCGACGGCCGCGCCCCGCTCTACGTCGACATGCGCGGCGCCGACTGGCTCGAGGCCGACGAGTACCGCCTCGCCGACTCCGCCCGCCGCTTCGAGAACTGGGAGTTCGCCTACGCGCTCCTGCTCGGGATGGGCGCGGGCGCGCGCTACGCGCTGGACGACGTCGGCCTCGACGAGGCCTGCCGCCGCGCCCGCGCCCTCGCGGCCCGCGCCCGCGAGAAGCTCGCCGACGTCGACGGCATCCGCGTCCTCGACCGCGGCCCCGAGCTGTGCGCCATCGTCACCGCCGAGCTGGCCGGCATTGACGCCGGCGACGCCGTGCGCGAGCTGCGCGAGTGGGGGATCAACACCAGCGCGACGCGCCGCGACTGGGCCGTCCTCGACATGGATGACAAGCGCGCCCGCACCGCCGTGCGCATCTCGCCCCACTACTTCAACACGGAGCGCGAGGTCGACACGGCGGTCGCCGCGCTGGCGGCGATGATGGACGGGCGGCGGTAGCCCCGACGCGCGCCCCGCCGCGCCTCCCGCGCCCCGACGCCCGCCTCAGAGGCTCGTCGCGTCGGGGAAGAGGACCGGAAAGACCTTGTCCGTGGTGAAGACGCAGCGGTCGTTGTGCCCGCATTCCGGCACGATGATCGCCTGGTGCTTCGCGCCCAGCTTCTCGGTGACGTACTTGAAGAACGCCTCACCGCGCGCGCGCCGCGTGGGACCCTGCGCCATCGCGTTGGGCGAGGCGTCGAAGCCGCCGAGCGGCAGGACGTCGACCTGGCCGAGCAGGTACGTCGTCGGGCGCTCGACGAGCTGGCGCCGGAGCTGCTCCTCGCTCAGGCGCGCCGCGTACCCCGTGCGATGGGCCAGTCCGGCGGGCCAATTGTTGTAGCGCGGCAGTTGCATCGTATCCACCGGCCCGAACCGGTAATTGGTGTGCACCTCCTCGCCGGTCGGGCCGAGCGCCGCCCGATCCGCCAGCGCCGGGTCCGCGTCGCCCACGCGGAGCGGCCGCTCCGCCGTCGGCCAGGCGTAGCTCGACGGGTTCGCGACGACGTAGCTCACCTCCACGTCGCCGAGCGTGCCGTGCACCGTGTTCGCCATCTCGTAGCGGGTCACGAACTGGCCGCCGGCCGAATGCCCCGCCACGACGATCCGCTTGAGGTTCGGGAAGACCTTCTTGTCGGCGAGCATGCGCAGGAGCTGATCCATGAAGTCGAACGACGTCACGTTCGGCAGCGTCTCCGGCGCGCCGCCCGAGCGCCAGTTCCCGCCCCGCTCCGGCCACTTCACCTCGTTCGCCTCGACCGCATCGTTGCCGGCGGCGAAGCGCGGCGCGACGATGATCGTGTTCTCCAGCGCGCCGGCCAGGAACGCCGCCGCGGTGCTCGTCTCGAAGTAGTGGTCGGCGTTGCGGCCCGCCCCATGGACCATCACCAGCGCGCGCGTGATCGCGGGGTTGCGCTTGTCCAGCGGGTAGCTCGCATACACCAGCGTCCTGGCGGGTCCACCGCCGAGGAGGACCCATTGCTTGCAGGCGGCCGCCGCGTGGGTGCAGGGCGGGGGCGCGGCCAGCGAAGGGTGCGGCGCCTTCGGGGACAGCGTCAGCAGGGCGGCCAGCGTCAGCAGCGTCGTAGGCATCGGCAGCAACAGGGAATCGGGTGTGTGACGGGTGGATTCGCACCATCATATCACGTCGCCCACGGAGCGGCCACGGGGGGCGGGCGGCGGCGGGCGGGCATCGGCTCGCGTGGCGCACCGCGGCCCGGT
>JADGGV010000518.1 GCA_019689775.1 Gemmatimonadota bacterium | reverse complement strand
GCCCCGGGGCGGGGCCGGGCGCGGGGCCTCAGTGGGTGGCGACCGAGAGGCGCAGCGTGCGCGGGGCGCCCGGCAGGATGTTGTTGTTGCCCTGCGACGTGGCGTAGTAGCGCTCGTCGAGGAGGTTCTCGACGTTGAGCTGCGCGGAGAGGGCCGGGCCGAGGCGGAGGAAGACGGCGCCGTCGAGCCGCGTGAAGCCGGGGAGCGTGACCTTGTCGTCGATCGCCGCGTACATGGCGGACTGGCGCACGATCCCGAGCCCGACGCCGACCGGGGCAAGGAGCTGGTAGCGGTTCCAGAGGGAGTAGGTGCGGGTCGGCACGAGGGGCACGACGGCGCCGGCGGGGGCGGAGCGCGTGGCGCTGACGATCTTCGCGCGCTGCGCGGCGACGCCGCCGATCACCTGCCAGGCGTCCGTCACGTTGCCGGCGGCCTCGAGCTCGAGGCCAGTCGTGCGCTGGCGCCCGGTCTGGACCAGTCGCGAGGCGTCGTTCGGGTCGGGCGCCGCGGTGTTCGTGCGGTCGAGCCGGTAGACGGCCGCAGTCAGCGTGAGGTCCGGACGCACCTCCCACTTCGCGCCGACCTCGCGGTTCGTGAAGCGCTCCGGCTCGAGCGTCTGCGTCGTCGCGCTCAGCGAGCCGAACTGGTCGCCCGCGCTGGGCAGGTAGGAGACGCTGCAGCTGGCGTAGAGCGACACGGGCTCGACCGGCTTGAACACGAGCCCCGCGCGCGGCGAGAGGAGCCGATCCACGCGGCCGAGCGCCTCGCCGCTGCGGTTGTCGTGGAAGTCCACGGAGAAGCGGTCCAGGCGCAGGCCGAGCACCGCCTGCCAGCGCGCGGCGAGCGCGACCTGGTCCTGCACGTAGACGGCCGCAACGTCGGCCGTGGTGGAGTTGTCCGCGTCCGTCGCGCTCTGCCGGAACGTGACCGGCGTCGCCACCGTCGGCCGCTGGAGCGGGACCGAGATCGAGGTGGCCGTGCCCTCGAAGTAGCCCGTGCGCCGGACGTTCTCCGTCCACTGCCGCCCCAGCTCCGCGCCGAGCAGGAGCGTGTGCCGCACGGTGCCCGTCGCCAGGCCGTAGATCAGATCGGTCTGGTCGAACACGTTGCGCCGCCCGATCGCGTGGTTGTACGCCGACAGCGCCACCTCCGTACCCGCCGCGTTCACCGCCCCGGGATACGTGTTCTGGTAGAACTTGTCGTAGTCGGCGAAGCGCGCGCGGCTCCGGACCGTCAGCCCGCCCGGCGTCGCGTGCTCCACGCTCGCCGTCGCCGCGTTCAGCCGCAGCGTCGCATGGTTGACCTCCGGGTTGCCGAAGAACGTGGCGATGTCCACGTCCGCCGGACTCCCCTCGAACGACGGGATCCCCCGATCCACCACCCGCCGGTCGTCGAAGTACTCGTAGCCCGCCCGGATCATCGTGCGCGGCCCCGCCGCCACCGCCACCGTCGGGTTCACCCCGTAGCGCCGCAGGTCCGCCGCCTCACGGAAGCCGCCCGACGCCTCGTACACGCCGTTCAGCCGCGCCGCCACGACCGGGCCGAAGCCGCGCCCGACATCCAGCGTCGCCCGCTTGTGGTCGAACGAGCCACCCTCCAGCGTCAGCGCCCGCGTCGGCGTCCAGCGCGCCTCCTTCGTCACCCGATTGATCACCCCACCGCCGCCGCCCCGCCCGAAGATCATCGCGTTCGAGCCCTTCAGCGCCTCCACCCGCTCCACGTTGTAGAGATCGCGGAAGTACTGCGCATCGTCGCGCACACCGTCGACGAAGAAGTCCGCCGTCGAGGCGTTGCCCCGGATCGTCGGCGCATCCCGGTGCCCCTCGCCCTGCCCCATCGTCACCCCCGGCACGTAGCGGACGACGTCCGCCATCCCCTGCATCGCCTGGTCCGCGATCACCTGGCCCGTCACCACGCTCACCGACTGCGGCGCATCCCGCAGCGGCGTATCCGTCCGCGTCGCCGTCCCGCTGCGGAACACCGCGTACCCGCGGCTCCGCGCGCCCACCACCGTGATCGGCGCCAGCGCATGCACCGCCAGGCCGCCGTCGCCCTCGCGCACCACCCGCGCCGTCTCCAGCCCCGTGAAGTGCGCCACCAACCCCGTCCCCGCCAGCAGCCGCCGGAGCGCCGCCGGCGCCGTGTACGTTCCCTCGACCGCCTGCGACCACACCCCCGCGGCCGCCGCCGTGTCCAGCTCGACGCGCACGCCCGCCTGCCGCGAGAACTCCCACAGCGCATCCGCGAGCGGCCGCGCCGGGATCGCGAAGCGGAGCCGCTCGGTCGTGTCCGCGGCGACGACCACCACGACGCTCGGCGAGTCGGCGGGGACGACGGCGGGCGCCACGGGGGTGCCGGCCCAGCCCGCGTTCGTGCCGCCGGGCGCCGCGTGGATGCCGGCGGGGGCGACGTGCATCCTGGCGCGCGCCCCGTGGGCGCCAGCGGGCGCCACGGGGGCGCTGGCGCGGGCAACGCGCGTGCTGGTGCGGACCACGTGGACGCCGGCGCGGGCCAGGTGCGCGTCCGCGGGCGCGGCGTGCGTGCTGGCGGGCGCCGCGGCGATGGCGGCAGCGGTAGCGAAGCAGCGAAGGGAACGCATGGGTTCTCCGTTGCGATTGAGACTCGTTCTCAACTCGGCGGGCAGTCTACACGGCCAGCGGCCGGCTGTCAATCGAGGCGCGCGCGACGGCGGTGTCGGGGGTCCCCCGCACGGCGCGCGGGCCGCCGCCGTTCAACCGGGGAGCGTCGCCGGGAACGGGGGGAGCACGCGGAGCAGGACGAGCGCGGCCTGGACCATCTGGACGGCGAGGGCGAGCTGGAGCACGCCGAGGATGGTGCCGACGATGCGGAGCGAGGCCTCGCCGACGGCGCCGACGATCTGGCGGGAGAAGGTCATAGCGAGGAGGTCGACGAGGAGGACGCCGATGAAGACGGCGAAGATGGCGGCCGCGTGCCCCCAGCCGGGCGCCGCGGCGAGGAGGAGGATGAGCACGGCGATTCCGTAGGGCGGGAGGATGGTGGGGAAGGCGAGCGGGGCGATCGAGGCGGCGGTGCGCGGCGGCGC
>JADGGV010000517.1 GCA_019689775.1 Gemmatimonadota bacterium | reverse complement strand
GTGGGGAGGCGGGAGGACGGCGGCGCGCGTCCCACGCGCTGTCCACAGCGGGCGGGGTGGCGGAAACGCGGGCAGGGCGCGCGGTTGCGGCTTGGCCGGGACAGAAATCCACGGGTCCACAGCGCCTATTACTACGGCGAGAGATCTCATCTACTCTAGGCCGTTTCCATACGGTGTGAACAGGTCGAGACCGGATCGGAGCGTGCGTTCATGAGATTCACCATCACGCGGGACAACCTGCAGCAGGGCCTTGCCTCGGTGGCGGCGAGCATCCCGACGCGCACGACCCTGCCGGTGCTCTCGAACATCCTGATCGAGGCGGACGACGAGGGCGTCCGGATGAGCGGGACGGACCTCGACATCGCGGTGAGCCTCCAGGTGGGGGCGGAGGTGGAGGAGGGGGGTGCGCTGACGGTGCCCGCGAAGAAGCTCCAGGAGCTGGCGCGGGAGCTCCCGGAGAACCCGGTCCGGATCACGACGAAGGGGGATCGCTTCGAGCTGACGTGCGGGCGGGCGAGCTTCCGGCTGAACGGCCTGCCGCGGGACGAGTTCCCGACGTTCCCGGCGGTGGATTTCCGGGAGAGCTGGCGGATCCCGGCGGAGGTGCTCGGGACGCTGATTCGGCAGACGTCGTTCGCGGTCTCGACGGAGGAGAGCCGGCCGATCCTGAACGGCGTGCTCTGGCAGCTCGGGGACGACGAGATGCGGATGGTGGCGACGAACGGCCACCGGCTGGCGCTGATGAAGCAGCGGCTGGAGACGTCGGGTGCGCCGCGGGTCGACCTGATCGTGCCGCCGAAGGCGCTGGCGCAGGTGGACCGGCTGTTCGGGGCGGGGGAAGAGATCGAGGTCGCGCGGAGCGAGAACCACCTGGGCTTCCGGCGGGGCGGCACGCGGGTGTTCACGCGGCTGATCGAGGGGCCGTACCCGAACTACGAGCAGGTCATCCCGAGGGACAACGACAAGGTGGCCGTGGCCGACAAGGGCGCGCTGATGCAGGCGCTGCGGCGCATGGCGGTCGTCGCGAGCGAGCAGACGCATCGGGTGCGTCTGTCGTTCCACGCGGGGACGTTGCGCTTCTCGGTGGAGTCGCCGGACCTGGGGGAGGCGACGGAGGAGCTGGAGGTCGATTACCAGGGCGATCCGCTCGACATCGGCTTCAACGCGAGCTACCTGCTCGAGGTGCTGCGCTACATGCCGACGAGCGACGTCCGACTCACCTTCAAGGCGCCGGAGCGCGCGGCGACGGTGACGCCGCTGGCCGCGGAAGGGGAGTCGGCGCCGGACTACCTGTGCCTCGTCATGCCGCTGCGGCTGCTGGAGTAGACCGGTGGACCCGCTCTATCTGATGCTGCGCAACCTGACGTCGCCGGTCGTGGCGATCACGACGTCGCTCGAGGGGCGGCGGAACGCGATGATCGTGAACAGCGCGCAGCGGGCTTCGCTCGTGCCGACGGTGCCGCGCGTCTCGATGTACATCTCGAAGACGAACCTGACGCACGACATGATCTGGCGCAGCGGTGTCTTCGGCATGCACCTGCTGCGGACGGATCAGTGGGACGTGATCTGGCGGCTCGGGCTGCGGAGCGGGCGGGACGGCGACAAGCTGGCGGGGCTCGAGCTGCGGACCGGCGCCAGCGGCTGTCCGCTGCTGGCCGATGCCCTCGTGGCGCTCGAGTGCCGGGTGGTGAACGCGATGGACGCCGGCGCGGCGACGTTCTATCTGGGCGAGGTGGTGGAGGCGGTCCCGGGCGCGCCGGGCCCGGTGATGACGAGCGACTACTTCCGGACGCACATGCCGCCCGACCGCAAGGCGCAGTACGAGGCGAACCTGGCGCGGGCGCAGGCGCAGCTGGAGCAACTGGCGCGGCGAGTGGATCCCGCGCGGCGCTGGACGGGTCCGACGTCGCACCCGTGAGCCCCGGCGCCGGGTAGGCGCCGACGGGCCGCCCCGCGGCGGCTACGAGCCCTCCAGCAGCTCCTCCGCCGTGCAGAGCGCGACGAGCGGGTGGCCGGCCTCCTCGAGGCGCCGGCGGCCGGCGGCGTCGCGCTCGACGACGGCGAGCACGCCGAGCACGCGCCCCCCTTCCCTCTCGATCGCCTCGATCGCGCGCAGCGCACTCCCTCCCGTGGTGACGACGTCCTCGACGACGACGACATCCGAGCCGGGCGTCATGTTGCCTTCGATCAGCCGCCCGGTGCCGTGGTCCTTGGGCTCCTTCCGCACGGTGAACGCGTCGAGCCGCCGGTCGGCGAGGGCGGCGGCGTGGGCGACGGCGTAGGCGACGGGGTCGGCTCCGAGCGTGAGCCCGCCGAGCGCGGCCGGCCTCCAACCGGCGCGGTCGAGGGCGTCCAGGCCGAGGCGACCGATCAGCCGCTGGCCCTCGCCGCTCATGGTGGTGAGGCGTGCGTCGATGTAGTAGCTCGAGCGCGCGCCGCTCGCCAGGACGAAGTCGCCGCGGCGTAGCGAGCGCTCGCGCAGGAGCGTGAGCAGGCGGTCGCGATCGGTCAACGGGTCAGCTCCAGGTGGCTTCGTCCCACAGCTCGTCCTCGCCGGCGCCGAGGTCGTCGAGCGCGGCGCGCGCGGCCCGAACGCGCGGATCGCCGGCGGGGTCCGCGGTGGCGGCGTCCCATTCCAGGAACTCGAGGAAACGCCCGGCGACGTCGGCGCTGCGGAAGAGCCAGGCGCGGGCGCCGAGCCCGGCCGCGGCGTCGCGAAATCGCTCCCAGGCCTCGCGGTAGTCGCCCGTGCGGTCGCCGGCGACCCGGCGGCGCGTGGCCATCAGGCGGCGGGGCATGGTCGAACTCCGGCGAAGACGACCGGCGCGCGCCGCCGATCCCGCCCGGAGCGCGCCCCGGATCGAAGCGGACGCCGCCGCGCGGCGGGCGTCGAGCGGAGTGGTCGGCGCATGGCCGGGAATTGACGGGGCGGGCGGTGCAGCGTCAAGCGCGGCGCGGGCCCGGTGGCGCCGCCACGCGGCGCGGGATGCGTCGCCGTCGGCAACGGGAGCCCGTGCCGCGTCGACCCTGAAGCTCGCCCGCCATCGGTGCGCGAAGCTTGCGTCGGGTCGGCGCCTGAAGC
>JADGGV010000516.1 GCA_019689775.1 Gemmatimonadota bacterium | reverse complement strand
GCCGCCGAGGGGCCCGCCCTCCCCGGCGAGAGCGCCACCGAGCGCGCCCGGGCGCGAGCGGCCGAGCCGTTGCCCGAGCCGGGCGGTCCGACCCGCCTCGACGCCCCGAGCGACGCCGGCGAGTCCCCCGGCCGGTAGCGACGCCGCCCCCGCGCGCGGCGCGCGATCGCGGTCGCCCGGCGTCGCGTGCGCTGGACCCGTCGCCGGCGGGCCCCGCGTCGCGCGCGCCGGATTTCCCGTCCCCGGCGACATTTTTCCTGTCGCCGCGCCCGCCGCCGCGCCATATTGTGGCGACTCGGGTTCGCCGTACCGATCCCCGCCCGCCTCGGTCACCACGGAGCCGCCAGCATGCCGGACGCATCCGCGCGGGCCGTGTCACCGCGCCTTTCGCTCCCCCGCTCGCTCGCGCGCGTCGCGTCGGTCGCCACCTGGGCGCTCGGCGTCGCGCTGGCCTACGCCCTCGCGATCGCCGCCGGCCATTGGCTGATCGCGACCGGTGTCGTCTTCGCGCCGCTGTGGCCGCCCGGCGCCGTCCTGCTCGCCGCCCTGCTCCTGCTTCCGCCGCGCCGCTGGTGGAGCGTGCTCCTGGCCGCGGTCGTCGCGCACGTCGTCACGCACCCCGCCGACCCGCCCGCCACCCAGGGCGTCTTCTACCTGAGCGGCGCCGGCACCGCGGCCTTCGGCGCCGGCACGCTGCGCCGCCTGGCCGGACCGGACCTCCGCTTCGACCGCCTCCGGCCGATGGCGCTCTTCATCGCGCTCGCGGGGTTGGTGGGACCGGCGCTCGTCTCCGGCATCACCGCCGCCGGCGTCGCCGCGTTCGGGGTGGGGCACGCCGGCAGACTCCACGATGGCCAGCCCACCACCTGGGATGTCCGCTTCTTCTCCACCGCCCTGGCCGTGCTCCTCCTCGTCCCGGTACTCACGGCGCTCGCCCGCTGGGTCGCCGCCGGCGCGCCGAGGCCCCGCCGCGAGCGCGTGATCGAGGGGCTGCTCGTCGCCCTGGTGCTCACCGGCGCGAGCGCGATCGCCGCCGCGCCGTTCGCCGACGGCGCCGCCGCCGCCGCGTTCCGCCTCATCCTCCCGCTCCCGTTCGCGCTCTGGGCCGCGGCGCGCTTCCGCCCCCACGCCGTCTCCGCCGTGCTCGGCGTCTCGCTGCTGGCCTCGGCCCTCGCCGCCGCGAACGGCCATGGCCCGCTGGTCGGCGCCTCCTCCGCCGCGAACGTGCTCTCGCTCCAGATCGTCGTCACGGCGATCGCGGTCCCCGCGCTCCTCCTCTCCGCGCTCATGCGCGAGACGGAGGACACGGCCGCCGCCGTGCGCCGCAGCGAGGAGCGCATGAGCCTCGCGCTCGACGCCTCGCAGACCGGGACGTGGGACTTCGACCTGGCCACCGGCCGCATCGACTGGTCGGACATCAACCGCCGCATCCTCGGCGCCGCCGAGGACGAGCCCCCCACGAGGCCCGAGGAGTTCCTCGCGCTCGTCCACCCGGACGACCGCGAGCGGCTGCGCCGCGTCCTCGCGCCCGCCCTGGCCGGCAGCGGCGAGATCGACTCCGATTTCCGCGCGCTGCGCCCCGACGGCTCCGTGCGCTGGATCCACGGCCGCGGCGTCGTCGTCCGCGACGAGGCCGGCCGCGCCATCCGCGTCGTCGGCATCAACATCGACACGACCGAGCGACGCGCCGCCGAGGCCGCGCTGCGCGAGAGCGAGTCCCGCAACCGCGCCATCCTCGCCGCGCTCCCCGACCTGATGTTCGTCATCGACCGCGCCGGCACCTACGTCGACTTCCACGCCGGCGACCCTAGCGAGCTGCTCGTTCCGCCCGAGCAGTTCCTCGGCCGCACCGTGCGCGAGGTCATGCCGCCGCACATCGCCGAGCCCGTCGAGGCCGCCATCGACGAGGCGCTCCGCACCGGCGGCCCCGTCGTCGTCGAGTACACGCTCCCCTTCCGGGGGAAACCGTCCCACTACGAGGCGCGCATCGTCCGCCTCGGCCCGGACCGCGTCCTGAGCGTCATCCGCGACGTGACCGAGCGGAAGGACGCCGAGGCCGCCGTCGCGCAACGCGAGGAGGCGCTGCGCCGCAGCCACGCGGAGGCCCGCGCCCTCGCCGCCCGCCTCCTCGTCGCGCAGGAGGACGAGCGCCGCCGCGTCGCCCGCGAGATCCACGACGACGTCGTGCAGCAGGTCGCCGCGCTCGGCATCGCGCTCAGCACCGTCAAGCGACGCCTCCCGCCGAAGCTCGCCGCCGAGGACGGCCCGTTCGCCGACCTCCAGCGCCGCGTCGACGCGCTCGCCGAGAGCGTCCGCGCGATCTCGCACCGCCTCCACTCCGCCGTCCTCGACGAGGCCGGCCTCGTCACCGCGCTCCGCTCCCACTGCGCCGACGTCGGCCGCGCCGCCGGCATCGACATCCGCGTCGAGGCCGGCGAGGGCCTCGAGCGCATCCCGGGCGACTGCGCCGTCGTCGCCTACCGCGTGGTCCAGGAGGCGCTGCGCAACGTCGTCAAGCACGCCGGCGCGACCGAGGCCGAGGTCGCCGTCTGGCGCGCCGGCGACGACCTCCACATCCGCATCTCCGATCCCGGCGCCGGCTTCGACGCGGGCGACGCCGGCGAGCTCGGCCGACGCGCCGGCCTCGGCCTCGTCAGCATGGCCGAGCGCGCCCGCCTCGCCGGCGGCTCGCTCACCGTCCACTCCCGGCCCCACGCAGGCACCCGCGTCGAGGCGCGCATCCCGCTCCAGGGCTGAGGCCCGGAACGGATTAACGGCTATTTAACCCCAGAGAGCAGAGTGCGCAGAGATGGCACGGAGCCGGTGGGGAGCGGCCAACCGGGGCCAACGCATCCAATCTTGTACGTTGAATCCGGGCGGCGCCGGCTCCGACGCCGCCGCCGCAACAACGAATGCAGGGGTTGCACCGGTGACCCGCGTTCCCCCAGTCCAACCCCCAAAAAAAGATGTCTCCGATACCTCGCGTACGCCGCCGCCCGCCCCTCTGCTACCGTTCTCCGCGCGCTCTGTGCTCTCTGTGGTAATTGATCCGTTCCCGGGCCTCCCCCCGCGCTGCGCTTGCCC
>JADGGV010000515.1 GCA_019689775.1 Gemmatimonadota bacterium | reverse complement strand
GCCCCGTGTCCACCCAGGCCCGAAGTCGAACCCGCAGTGCCCACCGCCCGCCGTCGGACCCGCAGTTCACGCCCGCTCTACCCGCCGACCGAAGTCGGGTTGGCGGTTCTGCCCCCGGCCTGGCGGCGCCGCCGCCTCCGTGAACGGTCGCAGACGAACGAAAGGCCCGGTGACGCGCAAGCGCCACCGGGCCTTCTCGTCCGTCGGGGGCTCGGGCTCCCTCCGACCAGTCGGGGAGACTGGATTTGAACCAGCGACCCCTGCGTCCCGAACGCAGTGCTCTACCGGGCTGAGCTACTCCCCGTTACCACCAACCACACATCAGCGGGTCGAGATCTCGTCTCGGAGCGGACGGGGTGGGATTCGAACCCACGAGGGCTATTCACCCCACACGATTTCCAATCGTGCTCCTTAAGCCGCTCGGACACCCGTCCAGGTTCGGCCTCGAGGACCGAAGGCCGAGGCGGCGCCGCGGCCGAGCGGAGAGGGTGGGATTCGAACCCACGCGGCCCTTGCGGGGCCGACGGTTTAGCAAACCGTTGCCGTAACCACTTGGCTACCTCTCCAAACCGTCGTACGGCCCTGCTGAGCGGACGACGCGGCACGCGGGCGCGGAGCGCCAGACCGCCCCGGCGACGCGCGGCGCATCGAGTTGCCCCTCCTGGGTTCGAACCAGGACTCTCCTGATCCAGAGTCAGGCGTGTTGCCAATTACACCAAGGGGCAATGAGAGCGGGAGACGGGGCTCGAACCCGCGACCCTCAGCTTGGGAAGCTGATGCTCTACCAACTGAGCTACTCCCGCGCGACTCTGCCGCCTCGCCCAGCATCGACCGAGGCGAACGGCCCACTCCGCGCCCGGAGCGACCGGGACCGACCCCGCAAGGTCCCGTGCATCGCTCCAACGTAACCAAACCACGCCGTCGTCGGTACCCCGGGCCGGCGGCGCGGAGGATCGGGAGAGCCACCGGTCGGACTTGAACCGACGACCGCTCGATTACGAATCGAGTGCTCTACCACTGAGCTACGGTGGCGATGGAGCTGAGGGGATTCGAACCCCTGGCCTCTGCAGTGCGATTGCAGCGCTCTCCCAACTGAGCTACAGCCCCGAAAAGATACGACCGGGTGCGCCGCGCGCGGTGTCGGCGGCGAGACGGCCGCGACGCCGGCCTCCGCCTGCGGGAACCCCATGGGCGCGACAGGACTCGAACCTGTGACCTCTACGATGTCAACGTAGCGCTCTAACCAGCTGAGCTACGCGCCCGGCGCCGCGTCGCGGCGGAAGTGGTGGGGGAAGGATTCGAACCTTCGTAGGCCGAAGCCAGCAGATTTACAGTCTGCCCCAGTTAGCCACTTTGGTACCCCACCGTGGCGCGCCCGTGAGGACTCGAACCTCAAGCCTTCTGATCCGTAGTCAGATGCTCTATCCAATTGAGCTACGGGCGCCTGCTTCAGGGCGCCCGGAGGCGCCGCTCATGCCCACGACAGGACTCGAACCTGTACGCCGTTGCCGGCACTGGTCCCTCAAACCAGCCTGTCTACCAATTCCAGCACGTGGGCCGACGGGCGGCTGCCCGCCCCGATCAGTGCTCGGAAGAGGACTCGAACCTCCACGGGGTAACCCCCACAAGATCCTGAATCTTGCGCGTCTACCAATTCCGCCATCCGAGCATACCGCGATCCCTCGCGGAGTGGAGCTGAGGGGAGTCGAACCCCTGACCTCCTGAATGCCATTCAGGCGCTCTCCCAACTGAGCTACAGCCCCGGTTCGGAGCGACCCGCGGCGCCCGCGCCGCCGGCCACTGCTCCGAGATCTCGACCCGTATTGTCAAGCAGCGCACCATCAGCGGGGCGGACGGGACTCGAACCCGCGACCTCCGGTGTGACAGACCGGCACTCTAACCGGCTGAGCTACCGCCCCATTGCGCCCACCGGATCCCGGCTGTCCGCCCGTCCCGGCTGCGTCCGGCCGGCGGCGTGCGCCGACGGCCGGAATTGATCTTCAGAGCGGGCGACCGGACTCGAACCGGCGACCTTCTGCATGGCAAGCAGACGCTCTACCAACTGAGCTACGCCCGCACCCGCTCAACACCGCTCCGGGATCACGCGACGGCGCCGCGGTCGATCCGCGCGGCCACCGAGCTTTGCGTGCACCCGCGACCCTGCGTCAGCCCTTCCCGGACCCCATGCCCCCACCGGGAGTCGAACCCGGGTTCCCAGATTGAAAGCCTGGTGTCCTGACCGTTAGACGATGGGGACCCGTCCAAGCTCGCGATGGGGATTGAACCCATGGCCTCTCCCTTACCAAGGGAGTGCTCTACCACTGAGCTACGCGAGCCGCCCACCCGGCTGCCGAATCTCCCGAGGCGACCGGGCCGCACCATCCCATACCCCCACGGGGAATCGAACCCCGGTTTCTGCGCTGAGAACGCAGCGTCCTAGGCCACTAGACGATGGGGGCCTCGGTATCGACCAGCAGGCCCGGAGGGACTTGAACCCCCAACCGCCGGTTTTGGAGACCGGTGCTCTACCAGTTGAGCTACGGACCTTCGGAGTGGCCAGGGGCAGAATCGAACTGCCGACACCACGATTTTCAGTCGTGTGCTCTACCAACTGAGCTACCTGGCCGCGACCAGCGACCCGACCCGCGAACAAAAACCCGCGCGGCGATCGGCGGCGCGGGCGGGGCGGGGAGTGGAGCGACGCGTGCGGGTACGCTACCCGTCTCCCTCCGAGCCCCGGGCGTCCGCCAAAGACGCGGCGTCCGGACCGACGTGCCAGGCGCCGGCTCGCGGGCGCGCTCGCAGAGACGGTCGAGTCGTCATGGCGTCCTCCCGGTCGCAGATCCCCGGCGGGGCCGGGGATCCAGAGTAGCGGGGGCGGGATTTGAACCCGCGACCTCCGGGTTATGAGCCCGGCGAGCTACCAGACTGCTCCACCCCGCGATCAGTCCAGGCCCTTAAGATAGCGGGCGGCGGAGGGGGCGTCAACCCCGCACCGGCCGTCGAATTCGCCGCACCCGCCGGGCGCTGGAGGGGCCGTAACGTAACGGCGGGGCGGGGGAATGTCCAGGGCCGGACGGCACGGGCGG
>JADGGV010000514.1 GCA_019689775.1 Gemmatimonadota bacterium | reverse complement strand
CACACACCTGTCCTCTGATGAACCCGGCGAACGCATATGCTCATCAATCGTAATATTCTATGTTCAAAAAATTTATGGGCGCGAGCGGTTGGTGCTAATTGCGTTTTATTTGTGTTCTCTGTGTGCTCTGTGGTTTAAAAAATCCGTTCAGACATCGCCCGCGAAGCCTCGACTCGCCCCGCAACGAAAAGGAGGCGCATGTCCACGCATTCGATCCGCGTCACGGTGAACGGCGAGGCCCGCACTGCGGAGGTCGAGGCGCGGCTCCTCCTCGTGCACTTGGTGCGGGAGCAGCTCCGCCTGACGGGCACGCACATCGGCTGCGACACGAGCCACTGCGGTGCGTGCACGGTGCTCCTCGACGGGCGGCCGGTGAAGTCGTGCACGGTGCTGGCGGTGCAGGCGGACGGGCGGGAGGTCGTGACGGTCGAGGGGCTGGCGCGGGACGGCGTGCTGCATCCGGTGCAGGAGGGCTTTCACGAGGAGCACGGGCTCCAGTGCGGCTTCTGCACGCCGGGGATGATGCTGACGGCGGTCGCGCTGCTGGCGCGGACGCCGAACCCGAGCGAGGCGGAGATCCGGTCGGCGATCTCGGGCAACCTGTGCCGGTGCACGGGCTACGTGAACATCGTGAAGGCGATCCAGTACGCCGCGCACCGTCTGAGCGAGCAGGCGGCGGCGAGTCCCCCCGCGGTCCAGGCCGAGGCGGCCGTTGCTGCCGGCGGCGACTAGAGAGGAGGCGACATGGCGACGCGCACGACGCCGGACGTCGGCGGGATGGGTCATCGGGTGAAGCGCAAGGAGGATGCGCGCTTTCTCCAGGGGAAGGGGACGTACGTGGACGACGTGGTGCTCCCGGGGATGCTGCACCTGGACATTGTGCGGAGCCCGTTCGCGCACGCGCGGATCACGTCGATCGACGCCTCGGCGGCGCTGGAGGTGCCGGGCGTGCTGGCGGTGATCACGGGTCGTGACCTGGAGAAGTACAACCTGCACTGGATGCCGACGCTGATGTCGGACACGCAGATGGTGCTGCCGACGGACGAGGTGATGTACCAGGGGCAGGAGGTGGCTGCGGTGCTGGCCACCGACCGGTATGCGGCGGCGGACGGCGTGGAGGCGGTGCGGGTCGAGTACGAGCCGCTGCCGGTCGTGGTGGATCCGTTCCGGGCGCTGGAGCCGGGCGCGCCCGTGCTGCGCCGGGAAAAGGGGAAGACCGACAACCACATCTGGCATTGGGAGGTGGGCGATGCCGCGGCGACGGACGAGGCGTTCCGGGCGGCGGACGTCGTCGTCGCCGAGGACATCTATCTCCCGCGCATCCACGTCAGCTCGATCGAGACATGCGGCTGCGTGGCGTCGTACGACAAGGTGATGAACCAGCTCACGGTGTGGATGACGACGCAGGCGCCGCACGCGATCCGCACGGTGTTCGCCCTCGTCGCCGGGCACGTCGGGCTGAAGGAGAACCGGATCCGCATCATCTCGCCGGACATCGGCGGCGGCTTCGGCGGGAAGGTGCCGGTCTACCCCGGCTACGTGATCGCGGTGGCGGCGTCGGTGCTGACGGGCAAGCCGGTGAAGTGGGTCGAGGACCGGATGGAGAACCTGATGGCGGACTCCTTCGCCCGGGACTACCACATCCACGCCGAGCTGGCGGCGACGAAGGACGGCAAGCTCACCGCGCTACGCGTGAAGACGCTGGCGGACCACGGCTACACGGACGCGGCGGCGAACCCGTCGAAGTTCCCGGCCGGACTGTTCCACGTCTGCACCGGCTCGTACGACCTGAAGGCGGCGCACGTCGTGGTCGATGCGGCGTACACGAACAAGCCGCCGGGCGGCATCGCCTACCGCTGCTCGTTCCGCGTGACCGAGGCGGTGCACATGATCGAGCGGATGGCCGACATCATGGCGCACCAGCTCGGGATGGACCCGGCGGAGTTCCGGCTGAAGAACTTCGTGCGCCCGGAGCAGTTCCCCTACCGCTCCGCGCTCGGCTGGGAGTACGACAGCGGCAACTACGCCGCGGCGCTCCAGCTTGCCATGGAGAAGATCGGCTACGCGGAGCTGCGCCGGGAGCAGGCGGAGCGGCGCGCGCGCGGCGAGCTGATGGGGATCGGCATCTCGAGCTTCACCGAGATCGTCGGCGCCGGGCCGTCGAAGCACTTCGACATCCTGGGCATCAAGATGTTCGACTCGTGCGAGCTGCGCGTGCACCCGACGGGGAAGGCGATCGCGCGGCTGGGCACGAAGTCCCAGGGGCAGGGGCACGAGACGACGTACGCGCAGATCGTCGCGGAGGAGCTGGGCATCCCGGTCGACGACGTGACCGTGGAGGAGGGCGACACGGACACCGCGCCGTACGGGCTCGGCACGTACGCCTCGCGCTCGACGCCCGTGGCGGCGGCCGCCGCCGCCGTCGCCTGCCGCAAGGTGCGCGACAAGGCGAGGAAGATTGCGGCGCACCTCCTCGAGGTGCACGAGGACGACCTCGAGTGGGAGCCCGGCCGCTTCCACGTGAAGGGCGCGCCGGATCGCGGGGCGACGATCCAGGAGATCGCGTTCGCGGCGTACACGAACCACCCGCCGGGGATGGAGGCGGGGCTCGAGGCCGTCGACTACTACGACCCGCCGAACCTGACGTATCCGTTCGGCAGCTACCTCTGCGTGGTGGACATCGACAAGGCGACGGGCGAGGTGAAGGTGCGTCGCTTCGTCGCGGTCGACGACTGCGGCAACGTCATCAACCCGATGATCGTCGAGGGGCAGGTCCACGGCGGGCTGACGATGGGGCTCGCGCCGGCGCTGTACGAGGAGATCCAGTACGACGAGGCCGGCAACATCCAGGGCGGCTCGTTCATGGAGTACCTGCTGCCGACGGCGGTCGAGACGCCCGCGTGGGAGACGTACCGCACCGTCACGCCGTCGCCGCACCACCCGCTGGGTGCGAAGGGGATCGGCGAGTCGGCGACGGTCGGCGCGCCGGCGGCGATCGCGAATGCGGTGGTGGATGCGCTGTGGCATCTCGGGGTGCGGCATGTGGATATTCCGATTACGCCGTACAAGGTGTGGAGGGTGTTGCGGGAGGCGGGGGC
>JADGGV010000513.1 GCA_019689775.1 Gemmatimonadota bacterium | reverse complement strand
GTGCCCGGACCGTTCCGGCCAAAGACCCGTGCCCCTTCCCATTCCCGTGCGCGCGCCCCCGCGCCGCGGGTGCCCGCGCCCGAGACCCGACCCTCGCGACCCCTGACTCGTGCCCGTAGCGGTTGCCGGGAACGCGCCCCCGCCCGCAGCCCCTACTTCTTCCCGTCCGCCGTTGCCGGCTCCGGGCGTGTGACCTTGTGGGGGTCGCCGTCGGAGACGTACCGCCCCTGCGGCCCGGGCTTCTCCAGGCGCTTCAGCAGCACTTCCAGCGCGTTGCCGGACATGATCTGGCGGTTGGTGTGGTGCGGGTCCCAGGTCCCGTCGTACGGGTTGACGTTCGGGTCGCCGGACACCTCGAGCACGATCGGGTAGTCGTAGGTGACGGTCTTGCCGGTCTTCGGGTCGGTCCACGAGCCGTGCCACGCCAGCGACTTCTGCTTCGGCCACATCCCGAGCGGCAGCGCGAACGACCTCACCTTGTAGGTCCCTCCGGTCGCCGAGTCGATGGCGAGCTGGCCGCGGGCGATGAACTCCTGCACCTGGTCCCCCGCCCGGTCGAGTCGCGCGTGGTAGAGCGTGTGGTTGCAGAGCTCGAAGCCCTGCTGCTGGAGGTACTGCACCTTCTTGAAGCGCCATTCCGGCTTCTGGCCCTGGACGTTCTTCCCGCCGAAGAACGCGTGCCCGGCGCCGGCCGCGGGGAGCATGCAGAACACGGCCTTGTTCCCCCAGTCCGGGTGCGTCTTCTGGAAGTCCTGCCAGATCCCGAGCGCGCTCGTCGGATCGACGATGAGTTGCCCGTCGCGCTCGATCCACCGGAACTGCTCGGGCGACGCATCGTCGAACGTGAAGATCACCGGGGAGGTCCCCTTCGGCAGCGCCTGCAACCCCGTCCGGTCGAGCACGTCCGTGAGGTTGATCGGGCGATAGCCCTTCGCGTACAGCACCTCGAGGTCCTGGCGGAAGCGCGCCGGCGGCCGCTCGAACTCGTCGAAGACGCGGTCCTGGATCAGGTGGTACTCGAGCACCGGGATGCGGCCCAGCTCGTTCGGCGGCAGCGACGTCGTCGGCCCCGGGGACGGTGCCGCCGCCGGCGCGCGCGCGGCGCCGGGATCGACGGCCGGCGGGCCCTCGGTGGCGGCGGCCGGGGTCGCGCCGGCGTTGCCGTCGCCGCCGCAGGCGGCCGCCGCGATCGCCGCGGCGCCCACCGCGGCGACGAGATGACTCCACAGGGCGCGCCCTTGTCGGGGACGCGCCACGCTGGCGTTAGGCATGGTCGGTTCCTTCATGGACAGGGGGTGGCGTCGCCATCCGGGCGGGCGCCGGGCCGAAGGGGCCCGGCGGCGCCGGAAATCTAGCGGCGCGGTGTGGGCCGGAGAACGGCCCCTCCGGGCGGCCATAGGCTACCCCGCGGGGGCCGCGGCGTGCCGGCGTCGCGGGGCGCGACGGCGAGGGCGCGGCGCGGCGGCGAGACGGCCGGGGCGCCGGCGGCCGCCGGCGTCGCTCAATCCCGTGGCGCCTGGCGCCGCTCGGTCCGCACGTGCACGGGCCAGAGTGCCACGGGCTCGTCGAGCTCGGCGGCCAGCGCCAGGAGCAGCGGGTGCATGGACGGGAATCGCTCGGCGGCATCGGGGTCGAGGCAGCGCATGATGGTGCGGTCGAGGGAGGCGGGGATCTCGGCGTTGAAGCGGCGCGGCGGCGGCGGGCGGTGCGTGCCGATCTGCGGGTGCTGGCGCTCGGCGCCGGAGCGCGGCTCGTCGCCGGTGTAGACGTCCTCGAACGGCCAGCGGCCGGTGACCATCTCGTAGAGGAGCGCGCCGAGGCCGTAGACGTCGGCCTGGGGGCCGAGCGGCTCGCGCAGCACCTGCTCGGGGGCCATGTACGGCGCGGTCCCGAGGCGGCGCAGCGGGCGCGAGGCGAGGTCGATCGGTCGGGCGGCGTCGAAGTCGACGAGCACCGGGATCCCCTCGCGCAGGAGCAGGTTCGCCGGCTTGAGGTCGAGGTGCAGCCAGCCGCGGCGGTGCAGGTGGTAGAGCCCGGCGCCGATGTGGATGGCCATGCGCACGCCGTCGGGGACGTCGAGCCGGCGGTTCGGCCGCCGCTCGAGCAGGTCGAACAGCGACGGGCCCTCGACGTACTCCATGAGCAGGTAGGTGAGCCCCTCGTGCTCGCCCTCGCCGAAGCCGCGGATGATGTTCGGGTGGTGCATCCGGCGGAGGATGCGCGCTTCCCGGCGCAGCGCCGCCACGGCGCGGCGGCTGTCGCGCAGGTCGGGCGAGAGGATCTTGCACGTGAGCGCGCACCAGTCGTGGGCGCTCCAGACCTGGTAGAGGTGGCCGAGGCGCCCCGGGGCGAGGTGCCCGATGACGGTCAGGTCTCCGGCGATCCGGTCGCCGAGCGCGTACGGGTAGAGCCGCTGCGCGGGCCGGATCGCCAGCCGCCGGACGTCCGCGGTGCTCGTCAGCAGCCCGATGCGCCTCGGCCGGGCCGTGCGTGGCCGGATCATGGGGTGGCCGTCCTTTCGCCGAGGAGCGAGCGGACCCGGTCGCGGATCTCCTCCAGCGGCGCGGGCTTGGCCAGGTAGTCGTCGCAGCAGCCGGAGGCCAGGACCGCCTCCGGGTCGCCATGCGCGGCCAGCGCCGTGAGCACCAGGATCGGGACCGGCCGCGGCGCCTGCTTCTTGATCCAGCGCCCGGTCTCGATCCCGTCCATCCCCGGGAGCTGGAGGTCGAGCAGCACGAGGTCGGGCGTCTCGTCGCGCGCGAGCCGGATCGCCTCCTCGCCGCGACGCGCCGTGCGGACCTCGTGCTCCGTGGACAGCACGTCCCGCAGGATGGTGAGCAGGTCGACGTTGTCCTCCACGACCAGGATCCTGGCCATCGCCTTGCTCCCGCGCCGCCGTCGCCCGGCGGCGTGGACGGTGTTCGCACCCGCGTCGACCCGAGCGCGCCCGAAGGCGGCCGCTCCCCGGCTCGCCGCGCGCCGCGCGCGCCCCGGTCGGCGACGATTTCCCTTGCACCAGTCGGGCCAAGGCACGGGCGGCCTGTCCCGCGCGGCGCCGGCGGGCGCGGCGAGACGCGCCGAGGGGGCGGACCGGGTCGGTC
>JADGGV010000512.1 GCA_019689775.1 Gemmatimonadota bacterium | reverse complement strand
CTTCGGGGGGTCGCGGCCGGCGCCGTGAGGGGAGGCCGGGTCCCGGGGCACTTTCTTAACCACAGAGGGCGCAGAGCGTGGAGGGTGGCGGCGCGGGGTCGTCGGCGCCGCCGCATCCTCGCCCCACGTCGAAGCCGGCGTACCCCGGCCTCACATCCCAAATGTGGTGGGCCGCCCGCGCAGGCCGCCGCACCCCGCGGGCGCTCGATGTTCTCTGTGATCTCTGTGGTTCAAAAATCCGTTCCCCGCCCGTCCCGGACGCCAGCCTACCTCACGAGCGGCGAGGCGTCGATGACGTAGAGGCCGTGGATCATGTCGGAGGCGTAGAGCCTGCCGTTCTCGAAGTGGACGCCCCAGGTGTAGGCCTGCGGGGCGTCGCCGAGGGCGTGGGCGACATCGCGGCCCATGCGGGCGAGGTCACAGCGGCCGTCGGAGGACTTCTGGGCGGCGGTGCAGCTCGAGAGGTCGCCGCGCACGTCGAGGGCGCGGACGCCGGCGTTGTAGTAGGCCGCGTAGAGGATCCCGCTCGCCTCGTCCATGTGGAAGTTGTGGGTGCCGGCGCCGTCGACGTGGTAGAACGCGACCTCGCGGGGGTGGGCGAAGTCGCTGACGTCGACGACGTGGATGTCGCCGGTGGCGGAGACGCCGACCTGGCCGGGCGCGTTCTCCTCGCCGACGAACGCGTAGCGCTTGGAGCCGGTGCGGGGGTCGTGGAACCACCAGACGTTGTGGACCGACGGGTGGTCGTTATAGCTGGCGGTGCGCACGGCGCCGAGCTGGACGGGGTTGGCGACGGTGCCTCCCTTGCCGGCGCCGCCGATGTCCCAGAGGACGAGGCCGTCGTCCCAGTTCGCGGTGAAGAGGATGCCGTCGCGCACGAAGACGTCGTGCACGTAGGGGTTGCCCATGGTGCGGGCGAGGATCTCGCGCGGGGCGCGCGGGTCGGTGATGTCGACGATCACGAGGGCGGCGTGGCGGCCGCCGCCGGGGTCGATGGAGAGGAACGCGTAGTGGTGGCCGTTCCAGCGGGCGAGCTTGACGGTGTGCACGCCGGGATTCGTGTTCGCGGACGTGAACCTCGAGAGCTGGACGGGCCGGGCCGGGTCGCTCCGGTCGTAGAGGATGATGGAGCCGCCGGCGTACTCGGTGGCGACGACGAGGAGTTTGCCGTCGTCGGAGATCTGGAGGT
This sequence comes from Gemmatimonadota bacterium, assembly GCA_019689775.1. GTDB lineage: Bacteria > Gemmatimonadota > Gemmatimonadetes > Longimicrobiales > RSA9 > JADGGV01. The sequence goes on along the minus strand of JADGGV010000512.1, from coordinate 1,920 downwards.
CGTCGAGCGTCTGCGCGCCGGGGACCTTGAGGGAATCGACGAGGGTGGGTGTGCCGGAGCGGGCGTCCCAGATCTTGACGACGTCGCCGAAGTTGCGGCCGCGGGTGACGCCGCCCCAGGTGCTGGTGTAGGCCCAGCCGTCGCGCTCGGCCACCTCGGCGGTGTAGCGTTCGGGGACGTCGCCGTTGCCGAGGACGGCGAGCGTCCTCGGCGCCGAGCCGATGGTCGTGTCCGTGGGATCCCCGATCGGCGCCGAGTCGGCGGGCGACGTGGGCTCGGGCGTCGTCGGCGAGCCGTCGCCGCAGGCGAGCGCGGCGAGGAGGCCGAGGAGGAGGAGGGCTCGGGGCGCGGTCGACTTCATGCGATCCGGGGTCACGGCGGGCCGGATGCCGGCCCGCGCTGGCGTCAGGGCATCCTCATCATGACGGGCGAGGCGGCGACGCCGTAACGGCCCATGCGGGCGACGGCGTGGCCGGCCGCCAGCCGGGCGCCGACGGAGAGGCTCCAGAGGCGGTCCGCGCCGTACACCTCGCGGGCGTCGAAGAGCGAGCCGGGCGTGAGGTTGCGCACGCGCCCGAGCGAGACCTCGGCGAACGGCGCGACGCGGACGGGGACGGTCCACGCGGGCTCGAGCGTGACGTTGGCGGTGGCGATCTGCCAGCGGCTGCGCGCGAGGATGCTGAGGTCGGGCGCGGGGCGCGGCGAGCGGAACGGGTAGCCGCGCAGGAGCCGCTCCTCCTCGGGCCGCTCGCTGCTCTCGAGGCGGGCGGCGAACGCGACGCTGCCGCGGCGCACGGCGGCCTCGGCGAGCAGGCTGTGGAACGCGTAGCCCCACTGGCCGGGGTGGCCGTCGCGCGTGAGCGCCCACTCGAGGTGTGCGTACGGGCTCCAGCCGAGGTCGGGGCGCTCGAAGTGGATGGAGGCGCTCCACTTCGACTGGTCGAGGCCGCCGCCGGTGTCATGCTCGGGCGATGCCACGAACGCACGGCTCGCCTGGAGCTCGAGCCCGTCCGCCGGCGTGATCGTGAGGCGAGCCGCGCGCGAATCGCCGAAGCGGTCCAGGTTCGGCCAGTCCGTGGGCCCCGTCGGCTCGTCGCCGTCGAAGAGCGCGCCCTCGAGAACCACCGGCCCGTAGCGGAGCGCGCCGATCATGACCGCACGCTCCAGGAGCTGCGAGAGATGGTGGTTCGAGGGATACTTCACGAACGGCCGCATCATCGGGTCGTCCGTGCCGAACGGCACGAAGCCCTTGCCGACGGAGAGCGACGCGGCGGCCGCCCCGCGCCGGACGTTCGCGCTGAGCACGGCCTCGTGCAAGTAGGTGTGCGGGTGCCGCCGGTCGATGTAGCCCTCGCCCCAGCCGCCGGCGTTGAGCTCCCCGCGCCGCAGCGTCAGCCCCTCCAGGTTGAGCGTCCCCGCGAACGTGAGCAGGCCGCCGAGCGCGTCCGCGTGCGCCATCAGGTTCGGCTGGGTGAGGTACGCCTCCGTCGCGCCCTCGCCCGCGACCGCCGGCGCGGCGTGCGTCAGCAGGAGGATGCCCTGCGCCGAGCCGCGCAAGCGCACGGGCGGGGCTGACCCCGCGCGCCGGGAGTCGTGCATCGCCTGGGCGAGCGCGACACTGCGGCCGGCAGCGAGCAGGCTCACGGCCACGGCAAGGGCGGGCAGGCGTCGAGGCATGCAGTCCGGGCGTCGGAGGAGCGAGCCGATCGACCAGGTCGGCTCCTGGAGCGGGAGACTACCCGGCCGGCCGCGCGAAGGATCCACGCCCGCGCCCGCGGGGCGGGCGACCGAAGCTCCGGTGTGAGAAGGGGATACGATCGGTCGGCGGCGGTCATCCGGGTGGCGGAGCGCGCGGAGGCGCGGCGTGGGCGGGGGACACGGCGGTCACCTCCGCGGAATGGGAGCCGCGCGGGATGTGCT
>JADGGV010000511.1 GCA_019689775.1 Gemmatimonadota bacterium | reverse complement strand
GCCGATCAGGTTCATGAACGTCGACTTCCCCGAGCCCGACGGACCCATGATCGCCACGTACTCGTTGCGCGCCACCACCAGGTCCACGCCGCGCAGCGCGCGCACCACCTCGGCGCCGAGGCGGTACTCCTTCGTGAGGCCGCGGATCTCGATGACGGCGTCGCGCGTGGGCGCACTCACAGCGACCTCCCGACCAGCGCCTCGACCTGCGCCCGCGCGATCTGGTAGTCGTACCGCGCGTTCACCAGGTTCGTCTGCGCCTGCGCCAGGTTCTGCTGCGACGTGACCTGGTCCAGGATCGTCGACGCGCCGAGCCGGTAGCGCTCGCGCTGCACGCGCAGGTCCTCCTCGGCCACCTCCACCGCCTGCTGGCTCAACTGGATCTGCTGCTCGGCGTTGCTCAGCGTCGCCAGCGCCTTCTCCAGCTCCGCACGCACGCTGCGCCGCGCGTCCTCGAGCTGCGCCCGGGCGACGTCCGCCTGCACGCTCGCCTGCTCGACCTGCTCCTCGCGCTGGAACCCGTTGAAGACCGGGAACGAGACGCCGAGTCGCACGTTCCAGCTCCCCTGCACGTTCTCGAACCCAAGCTGCTGGTTCAGCCAGTCGTAGCCGCCCGACAGGCGCAGCGTCGGGAAGTACTGCGCCCGCGCCGCCTTCACGCCCGCCTCCCCCGCCTTCACCTGCGCCGCCGCCGCCGCCACCGCCGGCGCCTGCGACTGCACCATCTCCGCGAGCTGCTCCGGCGGAATCGCCAGCGGCTTCGGATCCAGCGACGCCGGCGGCGTCGCACCTACCGGGCCCGTCGAGCCGACCAGCCGCCCGAGCGCGAACTGCGCCGCGCGCTCCTGCGACTGCGCCTGGCTGACCGCCTGCTTCGCCTGCGTCACCGCGAGCTGCGCGCGCAGCACGTCCGAGCGCGTCGCCGAACCGACCCTCAGCCGCTGCTCCGCCGCCGCCAGCCCCTCCTGCGCCGTCTGGAGCTGCGACTGCGCCACCCGCACCAGCTCCCCCGCCCGCAACACGTCGAAGAACGCGTTCTGCACCTGGAGCGTCACCGCGAAGCGCTGGGCGACGAGGTTCGCGTCCGCCGCCTCGCCCGTCGCCTTCGCCCGGTTCAGCTCCGCCGTGTGCCGCCCGCCCGTGAAGAGGTCCACCGAGCTGGAGATGCCCGCCGTGTACGACTGGCGCGGCGCACCGCTGACCACCGTGTTCGTCACCGAGTTGTACCGGTCGCTGCTCGCCACCGAGCTCCCCGCCGACACCGACAGGCTCGGCAGGAACGCCCCCACCGCGCTGCGCCGCTGCGCGTCCGCGTTCCGGATCCCACCCTCCGCCTGCACCATCGTCGGGCTGTGCTCGAGCGCCAGCCGGATCGCCTCCTCCAGCGTCACGCCCTCCGACGGCGTCGGCGCCCCCGCCGCGCCCTCGACCGTGACCCGCTCCGGCGCCATGACCGCGGTGTCGGCCGGCTGCCGCGCCGCGCCCGCGGGCTCCGTCGCGCTCGCGGGCGCCGGCGTCGTCACCCGCCCGGGCGCCGGCTTCGTCGTACTCCCGGGCGCCGCGGGCTGCTGCGCCGCGGCCAGCCGCGGCGAGCCCGCCAGCAGCGCGGCCCCGAACAGCAGGACGGCGAGGCCGCCGCGCCCGCGAGTCGTCTCCTCATTGCGCATGTCAGTCCTCATTCGGTCGTGATCCACGCCTACCGCTGGTCGTGCCTCTCTCGCCCACCGTGCCGATCACCACCCGGCCCGTGGCCGAAGCGCTCGCGCATCCGCGCGTGCCGCTCCGCCAGGAACCGGTCGAACTCCACCTGCTGCTCCGGGGACAACACCGCCCGGATCTGCGCGTTCGTCGAATCGAACGCCGCGCGCAGGCGCTCCCGGAGCTGGCGCGCCGCCGAGTCGGCCCGCGGTCGCTCCCGCGCCACGATCGCCTCGATCTGCGCCCGCTGCTCGTCCGTCAGCTTCAGCCGCTGCGACAGCGGGCTCCCCGGCGCAAACACCGACGTCCGCGGCGTGATCGGCGGACCATCCGGGCGCCGACCCTCCGCGTTCAGCACCCGCGTCAGCGCCGCCCCGGCCAGCCCGCCGGCCACGAACGTGACGACCAGGATCGCGAGCGCCAGCCACCGCGCCCGCCCCCGCGCGCCCGGCTTCGTCGTCATGGGTTCACTCCTTCCAGCGCCACCGTCAGCTCATCCAGCGACCGCGCCTGTCCCGTCTCGACGTACGCCGTCACGGCCTCGGGGTAGCCGAGCGCGTTCACCGTCGTCGCGGCCGGCGCCGGCGCCGGCTCCCGCTGGAGCAGCAGCACCGTCGCCGCCATCGCGGCCAGCGCCGCCGCCGCGGAGAGCGCCGGGCGCACCCAGCTCGAGAGGAGCAGCATCAGCCCCGCCTCCGGCAGCGCCGCCCGCCGCGCCAGCTCCGGTCGCGCCGCCGCCATGATCGATCCGACCATGCGCTCCCAGCGCTCCGGATCCTCACGCGGATCCAGCGGCGCCAGATCCCGGAAATGCTCTCCGAACTCCATGCTCACTCCCTGTGTCGCTCGCCCAACCTCGCCCTCAAGGCCTTGCGCGCGTTGTGCAGATGCACCCGCGCCGAGCCCTCGCTCACGCCCAGCCTCCGCGAGATCTCCTTGTGACTCCACCCCTCGATGTCGTACAGCAGGATCACCTCGCGCTGCAACGGCGTCAGCCCGTCCAACGCCGTCAACAGATCCTCCCGCAGCTCCGCCCGCTCCGCCTCCCGCTGCGGGCTCGCCCCGTCCGACACCTCGCACGCCCGCTCCAGCGGCAGCGCGTCCCGGACCGACCGGTAGCGATGCACGTCCATCGCCTTGTTCCGCACGATCGTCAGCAGCCACGACCCGAACTGCGCCGGGTTCCGGCACTCCTCCAGCCGCTGCAACGCCGTCAGAAACGCATCCTGCGCCACATCCTCCGCATCCGCCGGCTCCCGCACGCGTGACAGCGCCATCGCGTACGCGGACCGCAGGTGCCGCCGCACCAGGGCCTCGAACGCCTCGGCATCGCCCTGGCGGGCCCGCCCGACGAGAACTGCGTCGCTGTCCGTCATGCTCGTTCGGTAGACGGATACCCCCCGACATCCGTTAACGCCCCCCCTC
>JADGGV010000510.1 GCA_019689775.1 Gemmatimonadota bacterium | reverse complement strand
GGGAGCGCCGGGGCGCGGGGCGACGCCGATGGGCGATCCCCGGCGGGCGCTGCCGCCACCGCCGCGCGGCGCACGGCCGCGGGCTCGTCGGCGCGGCGGGCGCCGGGGAAGAGCGACGTCCGCGTCGTCGTGATCGACGCGGGGCACGGCGGGAAGGACCCGGGGCGGATCGGTCCGGCGGGCGTGCGCGAGAAGGACATCACGCTGCTGCTCGCGAAGCGGCTCGCGTCGCTGCTGGAGGGGCGAGGCTACGAGGTGCACCTGACGCGGACGCGCGACACGCTGATCGCGCTCGCGGACCGGCCGCGCATGGCGAACGAGTGGAAGGCGGGGCGGCCGGCGGCGGTCTTCATCTCGATCCACTGCAACGGCGGGCCGAGCTCGGCGAACGGGTTCGAGACGTACTTCCTGTCGGACGCGCGGACGGAGGATGCGCGGCGCGTGGCGGAGATGGAGAACGCCGCGGAGCGCTACGAGGACAAGCCGCCGGCGGCGAAGCCGGAGGTGGACGGGATCCTCAACAACCTGCGCAACGACTTCTACGTGAAGGCGTCGGACGACCTGGCGGAGGCGGTGCAGCGCCGGCTCGCGACGATCCATCCGGGGCCGAACCGCGGGGTGCAGCAGGCGGGCTTCCGGGTGCTGGTGGGCGCGTTCATGCCGGCCGTGCTGGTGGAGACGGCGTTCATCTCGAACCGCGCGGAGGAGCGGCTGCTGAGCCAGTCGTCGTTCCAGGGCAAGCTGGTGTGGGCGGTGGCGGAGGCGATCGAGAGCTTCTTCGACAGCCACGAGCACCTGTGGGCGGACGCGGGGCGCTCATGAGGGTGCGGACGCTGGGCGCGGCGGTGGCGCTGGTGCTGGCGTCGGGGTGCGCGTACTTCAACTCGCTGTACAACGCGAAGCGCCTGTTCGGCGAGGCGGAGCGCGAGTCGGCGAGGCGGGAGGGCGCGGGGGCGACGTCGTACCGGTCGGCGATCGAGAAGGCGCGCAAGAGCTTCCGGAAGGACTCGACGGGGCGCTGGTCGGACGAGGCGCTGACGCTCGTGGGGCGCTCGTTCTTCGCGCTGGGACAGTACGACTCGGCGCGGGTCACGTTCGCGCACGTGCTCGCGCGCGGTCGCGGCGGGTCGACGCGGTCGGAGGCGCAGGCGTACCTGGGCGCGACGCTGGTCCGCCTGGATTCGGCGTCGGCGGCGCTGGCGCCGCTGGATTCGGTGGTCGCGAAGGCCGGCGCGGGGTCGGAGATCGGCCGCTTCGCGCGGCTGTGGCGGGCGCGGGCGCGCTTCGCGACGGCGGACAGCGCGGGCGCCTGGGCGGACCTCGACGTGGTGCAGCGGCGCGGCGGGGCGCTGGGGCTGGACGCGTCGGTGGAGGCGCTCGGCCGTTCGATCCCCGGGAGCCCGGAGCGGGCGGACCGTGCGCTGGCGCGGATCGCGAAGGCGGACGTGCCGGATCGGACGGTCGACTCGCTGCGCACGCTGTCGCGCGCCGCTGCGGCGGCGTGGGGCGGCGTGCGCGCGCGGGAGCTGCTGGCGCCGGCGGAGCGGGCGCCGTGGCCGGCGGCACGGCGCGGGCGGCTCCTGCTGTTCCGCGCGCAGCTTGCGGCGGAGGCGGGGGACACGGCCGCCGCGGTCCGCGAGGCGCTCGCGGTGGCGGGGAAGGCGGACGCGGTGACGGTGCTGGCGGCGCGGCTCGCCGCGGCGCGCTGGCAGCTCGCGTCGGCGACGGACGTCGGTGGCGCGGCGGCGGCCCGCGCGACGCTGCTCGCCGCCGTGGCCGACCCGGAGGCGCAGCGGCTGCTGAGGGGGCTGAAGCAGCTCGACGTGCTGGTGGCGAAGGCGCGCGACGACGGGCAACCGCTGTCGCTGTTCGCGGCGGCCGAGCTGGCTCGCGACGAGCTGGGGGCGCCGGGGCTCGCGCGCAAGCTGTTCGTGACGTACGCGGAGCTGGTGCCGCAGGCGACGTGGGCGCCGAAGGCGCTGCTGGCGGCGGCGGCGTTGGCCGCGCCGCCGGAGCGGGCGGCGCTGGCGAACCGATTCGAGTCGTACGCGGAGAACGTCTACGTGGCGGCGGTGCACGGCGGCGGCGCGGACGGGCAGTACACGGCGGCGGAGGAGCGGTTGGCGCAGGCGCTGGCCGCGCTGCGCGCGGATGCGGCGCGGGAGGCGGAGGCGCGCGACGCCGGCGTGCTCCAGGCGGTGGCGGTGCTGGACAGCGTGAAGGCGGCGGCGCGGGCGGACAGCGTGAAGCTGGCGTGCGGCTCGCTCGTCGACTCGCTCGCGTTGCGTGGGGGACGGGCGGACAGCGTGCGGTCCGCCTGCGTGCGGGGGGACACGAGCCGCGTCGCGTTCTGGCTGGCGCAGAAGGACAGCGTCGTGGCGGACACGGCGTCACGGGCGGCGCCGGCGGGGGCGATGCCGCCGCGGGCGCCGATGCCGGGCTCGGGGCCGGGCTCGACCCGGCGCGACACGATCCGCTGAGGCAGCGGCGATGGCGACGAACCTTGCGCAGGAGCTGTTCGGCGAGATCTTCCAGAACCCGGTGCTGCTGGCGAGCGGCACGTGCGGCTACGGCCGCGAGGTGGCGGGCGTGGTCGAGCTGGAGGCGCTGGGCGGCCTGGTCACGAAGGCGGTGACGCCGGAGCCGCGGGAGGGGAACGCCTCGCCCCGGGTGGCGGAGTACGACGCCGGGATGCTGAACTCCGTCGGGCTGGCGAACGTGGGGGTGGAGGCGTTCGCCGCGGAGAAGCTGCCGTGGCTGCGCGAGAACGTGCGGCGGGCGAAGGTGCTCGTGAACGTGGCCGGGAAGTGCGTCGAGGACTACGAGCGGGTGCTGGAGCGGCTGGACGGGGAGGACGGGTTCGTCGCGTTCGAGCTGAACGTCTCGTGCCCGAACGTGAAGGAGGGCGGCGCGGTCTTCTCGACGCGGGAGGACCTGCTGGCGGAGGTGGTGCGGCGGGCGCGCGCGGCGACGCGGCGGCCGCTGGTGGTGAAGCTTGCGCCGAACGTGCCGGACATCGGGCGGATGGCGGAGATCGCGGAGGCGGAGGGGGCGGACGGGCTGACGCTGATCAACACGTTCCCCGGGCTGCTGTTCGACGTGGAGACGCGGCGGCCGGTGCTGGGGGC
>JADGGV010000509.1 GCA_019689775.1 Gemmatimonadota bacterium | reverse complement strand
CGGGCTCCCTTGGGCGGGGGCGCCCCCCCCGCCGCCGCCGCCCTCGCCGCACGTCCGGCGCTCGAGGCCCCGGGCGCCTAGCCCGGCGCGCCGGCTCCGCCCGGACATGCCGCCGCGGGCCGCCGCCCCCGGGAAGCGGCGTTCTTCGCCCGGCCGATGCCCGCCGATCGGAGCGGCGGGCGCCGCCACCGCCGGAGCGCCCACCCGAAGCCCCGAACGAACCGAGCCCCGCCGGAACACCATTCCGGCGGGGCCCGTCGTGCCTCCGTGTGCTACCGACCTGAACCCTTCCCTACCGTTACCCGATGCGGTCTCCGATCGCGAGGCCGGCCGGGAACGGCGTCAGGGTCGGGATCGGAGAGATCAGTCGCCCGCCACCACCGCGGCGGCCCTCGCCGACACCGCCACCTCTTGCGTGGTCGTCGGGATGCGCATGCCGTAGAACGAGCGCCAGACGAAGAACGCCGACAGGACGAAGAAGATCGCGGCGAGGAGCGCGCTCGTGCCGCGGCTCACCTCGATCGCCAGCTCGACCGCGAGCAGGCCGAAGAGCGTCGTGAACTTGATGACCGGGTTCATCGCCACGGAGGACGTGTCCTTGAACGGATCGCCCACCGTGTCGCCCACGACCGTGGCCGCGTGCAGCTCGGTGCCCTTCTCCATCAGCTCGACCTCGACGAGCTTCTTGGCGTTGTCCCACGCCCCGCCGGCGTCCGCCATGAAGATCGCCTGGAAGAGGCCGAACATGGCGATCGAGATCAGGTAGCCGATGAAGAAGTACGGCTCCAGGCAGGCGAAGGCGAGCGTCGCGAAGAAGACCGTCAGGAAGATGTTGAACATCCCGCGCTGCGCGTACTGCGTGCAGATGGCCACGACGCGCTTCGAGTCCTGGATCGACGCCTTCTCGACGCCCTCGAGCCGGATGTTCCGCTTGATGAACTCGACCGCGCGGTAGGCGCCGGTCACCACCGCCTGCGTCGACGCGCCGGTGAACCAGTAGATCACGGCGCCGCCCGTGATGAGGCCGAGCAGGAACGGCGGGTGCATGACCGACAGGTTCTGGAGGAACTCGGGGCGCAGCCCCTGCGTGAGCAGCACGATGATCGAGAAGATCATCGTCGTCGCGCCGACGACGGCCGTCCCGATCAGCACCGGCTTCGCCGTCGCCTTGAACGTGTTGCCCGCGCCGTCGTTGGCCTCGAGGAAGTGCTTGGCGCGGTCGAACGCCGGGCGGAAGCCGAACTCGCGCTCGATCTCGGCCTCGACGTTCGGGAGGTTCTCGATCGTCGACAGCTCGTAGACCGACTGCGCGTTGTCGGTCACCGGCCCGTACGAGTCGACCGCGATCGTGACCGGCCCCATCCCGAGGAACCCGAACGCGATCAGGCCGAACGCGAAGACCGCCGGCGCCACCATGACCGAGCCGACGCCGAGCGTGCTCACGCCGTAGCCGATCGCCATCAGCGCGACGATCGTGATCCCCATCCAGTAGCCGCTGAAGTTGCCCGCGGTCATCCCGGAGAGGATGTTGAGCGATGCGCCGCCCTCCCGCGAAGCCGTCAGCACCTCACGCACGTGCCCGGACTCCGTGGACGTGAAGATCTTCACCAGCTCCGGGATGATGGCGCCCGCCAGCGTGCCGCACGTGATGATCGTCGACAGCTTCCACCACAGCGTCGGGTCGCCGCCCAGGTTCGGGATCAGCAGGTAGCTGACCAGGTACGTCATCGCCACCGAGACGAGCGAGGTCAGCCACACCAGGAACGTCAGCGGTGCCTCGAAGTTCATCTCCGGCGCGTTGGCGTAGCGCGCCTTCTGGATCGCGCCGTTCACCAGGTACGAGCCGATGCTCGTCACGATCATCATGATCCGCATGGCGAAGATCCAGACGAGCAACTGCACCTGCACCACCGGATCGTGCACCGCCAGCAGGATGAACGTGATCAGGGCGACGCCGGTCACGCCATACGTCTCGAAGCCGTCCGCGCTCGGCCCCACCGAGTCGCCGGCGTTGTCGCCGGTGCAGTCGGCGATCACGCCCGGGTTGCGCGCATCGTCTTCCTTGATGTTGAAGACGATCTTCATCAGATCGCTGCCGATGTCGGCGATCTTCGTGAAGATCCCGCCCGCGATGCGCAGCGCCGCCGCGCCCAGCGACTCGCCGATCGCGAAGCCGATGAAGCACGGGCCCGCGTAGTCGGCCGGCACGAAGAGCAGGATCACGAGCATCATGATCAGCTCCGTGCTGATCAGCATCGTGCCGATGCTCATCCCCGCCTCGAGCGGGATCGCGTAGGTCGGGTACGGCTTCCCGCGCAGCGACGCGAACGCCGCGCGCGAGTTCGCGAACGTGTTCACCCGGATCCCGAACCACGCCACGCCGGCGCTCCCCGCGATGCCGATGATCGAGAAGAGCAGGATGATCGCCACCCGCAACGGCTCGAAGTGCCGCAGCACCCCGAAGTAGACGACGATGATGATGCCGATGAACAGCTCGAGGATGGCGATGAACTTGATCTGGGTGCCGAGGTAGGTCTTGCAGGTCTCGTAGATCAGCTCCGAGATCTCGCGCATCGCGCGGTGCACCGGGAGCCGCTTCAGTGACTGGTAGATCACGAGCCCGAAGGCCAGGCCCGCCAGGCAGACCACCAGCCCCAACATGAGGAGTGAGCGGCCGCTCATGCCGAGGAAGGTCGCCTGGCTCAGGTCCGGCAGCACCAGGCTCGCCTCTCCCCCGGCCGCGTGCGCCGCCTCCTGGAGCATCGCCCACATCCCCGCGATCATCGCTCCGCTCATACCCTCGCCTCCGACGACCGCGACGGTCGGACCGCCCGCGTCCTCTGGAACTGCCGCTGTCTCATGGATCCTCCTGTGGGGTGCCGAAGATCACGCTCCGGTGAGAGCCGGCCGCTCCCCCGCCGCGGCGCATCCCCGCGGCCGGTCGCTCGGAGCGACGCGGGGGCTCGCGGCGGTGCGACGCGGGCACCGTCTCCGGCCCTCCGCGAATACCGGTCGACTGCGCAAAGCTACGAATTATGGCGGGTTTGCGGGAAAAGGGCAAGCGTCGGGGGCGCCGAGCCGATCGCCCCGGACGACGCCGCCCCCCCCCGCGCCGCGGCGAGCCAGCG
>JADGGV010000027.1 GCA_019689775.1 Gemmatimonadota bacterium | reverse complement strand
CGGGGGCCCCCCCCCCCGGGCGGGGGGGGCGGCCCGGGGGGGCGGCCGCCCCCCCGTCGTATTTTCGGCCGCTCCCGCCATGGGTGCGCCCCGCCGCCCGCGCGAACCTCGCGCGCATGACGCGGCGACCCAGCCCCACCGGCCACACGCTCCCCGAGCTGCTCAGCGCGCTCCTGCTGATCGCGGTGCTGGCGGCGCTCGCGCTCCCCGGCCTCCGCTACCTCGAGGGCGCGGTGGCCGCGCGGGCGGCGCGCGACGCGCTGGTCGGCGTCTTCGCCCGGGCGCGTGCCATCGCCGCGGCGCGCGGCGGCGCCACCGTCGTGCTCGACCAGGCGGCGCGGCGGGTCTGGATCGAGGACGACCGCGGCGCCACCGATGCGCTCGCGTTGGGCGAGGGCTTCGGCGTGACGCTGGCCGTCGATGGGCGGGCGGACGACCCCGTCCGCCTCCGCTTCGACGGGCTCGGCATCGGCCGGGTCACCAGCCGGACCGTTCGCCTCCGCCGCAATGGCGCCGAGGCGCGCGTGACGCTCTCGGCTTACGGGCGGGTGCGGGTATGGTGAGGCCTGGCTTCACGCTCGTCGAGGTCGCGGTCGCGCTCGGCCTCATCGCGCTCGCGGCGCTCACGGCCGGCGCGGCGGCCACGCTCTCCGCCGGCGCGCTCGCACGCGCCGAGGCGCGGGAGGCCGCCACCGCCGCCGCCGAGCTCGTCCTCGACTCCCTCGCCCAGGAGGTCGACCCGCGCCCCGGGAGCCGGGTCGTCGACGGCGTGCCCGTCGAGTGGAGCGTGACCGGCGGCGGCACGGTCCGCGTCTGTGACCTCCGCGTCGGCGGGACCGGCGAGGCGTTGGCGTTTCGCGTCTACCTGGCGCCGGCGCCCGCGGCGCTCGGGGCGGGACCATGACCGCGCGCGGCGGCTTCACCCTCCTCGAGATGCTCGTCGCCACGCTCCTCGCCGTGCTCGCGTGCGGCGCGGCGCTCGGCCTCGTCGCCATGGATGGGCGGCTCGCGGGCCGGCGCGCGGAGCGGGCGGCGCGCGCCGACGCCCTCCTCACCACCGCGGCCGTGCTGGGCGGCGAGCTGCGCGGCCTCCGACCCGGCGACGATCTGCGCGCCGTCGGCGGGGATTCGGTGGCGCTGCGCGCGTTCCGCGGCGCCGGCATCGTCTGCGGCGTCACGGCCGGCGGCGTGCTCGTCCGCTGGCGCGGCCTGCGGGATCCCAACCCGGACAAGGACTCCGTGCTCGCGGTCGCGCCGCCCGCGCCCGCGGTCGCGCTCGGCGCAAGCGGCCCACCGACCGGCGCGTGCGGCGCGCCCGACGCCGGCGAGCTGCTCGAGTGGCGCCTCGCCCCCACGCCGCCGGTCGGCGCGCTCCTGCTCGTCTTCGAGAGCGGCGCGTACTCGATCGGCGGCGGCGCGCTCCGCTACCGGCGCGGCGACGAGGGGCGGCAGCCGCTCACCGGAGACTGGCTCGATCCCGCCACGGCGCTCGAGGCGCTCGACTCCACGGGCGCGCCCGCGGCCGACCCGGCGGCCGCGTGGGCGGTCTCCGCGCGCCTCGTCGGCAAGCCGATCGCCCGCGGCAGCGCGCGGCCGGAACGGCGGGTCCGCGTCCCGTTCCTCGACCGTGTCGCGCCCGGCGTCGGGAGCACGCCATGAACCGGCGCGGCATGGCCCTCGTCGTCGCCCTCGTGACGCTCGTCGTGCTCGCGCTCGCGGCCGCGGGCGCGGTCCTCGCCGCGGCCCGGGGCTTCGCCGCCGCCGCGGAGCGGACGGACGCGCTGCGCGCCCGCGTGCTGGCCGCCTCCGCAGCGCGCGTGGCCGCCCTCGCGCCCTGGCCCGACGTCCGCGGCCTGCCACCGTCCGCCGCGCTCCCCGGACCGGAGCTGGTCGACGGGCCGGACGCGGCCGGCCGCGCCGTGATCCGGCGGCTCGCCCCCGGCTGGATCGCCGTCGAAGGCGACGGCCGCGCCCGCCGCGCTCGCGCCCACGCCCGCGTCCTGCTCCGCCTGCTCGAGCTCCGCGAGCTGCTCGCGGCGTTCCCCGCCGCGATCACCGCGGCATCCGTCGACCTCGGCGCCACCGCCATGGTCGACGGCGCGGACGCGGCGGCCACGCCCGCGCCCTGGCCCGCCGCCTGGTGCGACGGCGCCGCGGACAGCCTCGCGGCCGTCTTCGGCGCCGCGAGGCCCGGCGTCCGCGTCGCCGCGCCCGCTGCCCTCGTCGCCACCGCCGGCGCCGTGCTCGCGGGCGAGCCGCCGGCAGAGGTCGGCCCGCCGCCGCTCGCCGGGGCGACCGGGCTCGGCCCGCTCGATTGGTCGCGCCTCGCCACGATCGCGGATCGGACGGAGAGCGGCACGATCCGGCTCGCGCCCGCCGTGGGTGCCGCCGGCTGCGACCGCACCGCCCCCGGCAACTGGGGCGATCCCACCGCGCCCACCGCCCCCTGCGCCGACTACGCCCCCCTCGTCTTCGCCCCCGGCGACCTCCACGTCGCCGGCGGCGTCGGGCAGGGCATCCTCGTCGTCGCCGGCGACCTGGTCCTCGACTTCGGTACGACGTTCGTCGGGCCGATACTGGTGGCGGGGAACGTCGCCGCGGCGAGCGGCGTCGCGCTCGACGGCGCGCTTCGCGCCGGCGGCGCCGTGCGGTGGAATGGCTCGGCGCGCCGTCGCGCCTGCCCGCTCGTCCGCGCGCTGACGCGCGCACCGGGCCTCGCCCGGCCGTTCCGTCCGCCGGGGCGGTGGTGGCTCCCGGCGCACGAGTAGACTTTTCCCGGACCGCTACTTTTTGCGTCCTTTGCCGCCGCAGACGACGCGTAAGTCGTTGGAAAACAGGAAATTTGTCCGGGGCACGGAAATCGTATGGGGAGGCGCGCGAATTATGGCATCTTGCCACGACCGGTGCGCCGGACCGCCCCGTGGAGGACACGTGAAGACCGCTGAGCTACCGACGTCCCGCTGGCTGCGCTGCGACCGTGAGGGGTTCACGGTCGTCGAGCTGCTCACGGTCGTCGTCTTCATCGCGATCCTGGCCGCGATCAGCGTGCTCGGCTTCCGGCGCGCGGAAGCGAACCGCCGCGCGACAGGCGCCCGCAACACGTTCGTCTGGATGGCGCGGCGCGCGCGCTCGCAGGCGGTGCAGCGCGGGACCCGCATCGATCTCGTTCTCGCGCCCGGCGCGCGGCGGGGCACGATCACGGCGCGCTACGCGGCCGGCGATACGCTCCTCGACCAGGTGGACTTCGGCGCCGAGTTCAAGACGACGATCCCGCAGGCGGACTCGGTCCACGTCTGCTACGGGCCGCGCGGCTTCGCCGTGAGCGGGTGCGGCACCACGAGCGCCGCCCAGACGGTCCGCTTCATCAACGGCATCGACACGGCGACGGCCGAGGTTCGGCCGCTCGGGCAGGTGAACGCGCCATGACGGTGGCGACGGTGGCGAGGGCGCGCGACGGCTTCAGCCTCATCGAGCTGATGGTGGCGGTCGTCCTGCTGGCCGTGGGTCTGCTGTCCATGGCCGGCATGTCCTCGTACGCCATGACGCGGATCCGCATGACGAAGGTCGACACGCGACGCGCGGCGGTCGTCGCGTCCACGATCGAGCAGCTCCGCGCCAAGATGGCCGACCGGACGGGCTTCGACTCCGTCGCGGCCGTGCCGGCCTCCACGCCGATCACGATGCAGGGCTACAAGGTGTGGTACGACATCACGGACGTCGGGCCGGACTTCGACCTGAAGACGATCACGATCTACACCGAGGGCGTGGGGTACCGCGCCGGCTGGCAGACCGCCGCGCGCGACACGTTCGTCGTCACCTTCGCCCGGCCCATGCGATGAGGCTGAACGGACGCAGGCCCGGCTTCACGCTGGTCGAGTTCCTGGTCGTGGCCGTCCTGGTCATCATCATCCTGACCGGCGTCTACAAGCTCGTGGTCTTCCAGGACCAGTCCGGGCGCCAGGCGCGCGCGGTCACCGCAACCCAGCAGACGATCCGCACCGCGATGCAGCTCCTCCAGGCCGAGCTGCGGGAGGTGAGCACGAGCGGCGGCGACATCCTGGTGGCGACGTCGGACTCGGTGATGGTCCAGGCGATGCGCAAGACCGGCTTTGTCTGCGATCCGACCGCCTCGGCGAACACGATTGACGTCTGGACCATGGGCGACCGCTTCACGCCGCAGGACACGATCCTCGTCTTCTCCGACGGCCCGAGCGCCACGTCCATGACGGACGACACCTGGCGCCCGGCCGTGGTCACCGACACGGGCTCGACGAGCTGCTCGAACTCGGCGTGGCCGAACTCGACCGTCCAGCGGATCCAGGTCGACGCCGACTCCGTCCGCGCCAACCTCGCGGCGGGCGCGCCGATCCGCTCGATCGAGCCCGTGGTCTACGGCAACTTCGCCATCGGCGGCCAATGGTACCTCGGCCGGCGCCTCGGCAACACGGCGGACCTTCAGCCGATCATCGGGCCGCTCGCCTCGCCGGCCGACCGCGGGCTCGTGCTCCAGTACTACGACACGCTGAACGCGCTGATCCCGAGCGCGAACCTGGCCACGGCCGCCGGCCGCCGCGCCATCCGGCGCATGCGCATCACGATCGTCGGGTCCACGCCCGGCGCCGCCCGACCCCGCAACGGCAGCTACGTCGACTCGCTCACCTCCGACGTCTACTTCCGTGGGAACTGAGGAGCCTCGTATGACCGCGCCGCAGCCGAACGACCGCCCCGCCGCCGCCCGCGACGGCTTCGCCCTCGCCGGCGCGCTCCTGGCGCTCGTCATCGTCGGCGCCATCGTCACCGGCACCTTCTACGCGGGGAGCGAGGAAGGCGCGATCGGCGCCTCCGTGCTGCGCTCCGACGAGGCGATGTACCTCGCCGAGGCCGGGCTGAACAACACGATCGACGGCCAGCCGCGCAGCTATTTCGACGGCCTCGCCGACGGCGCCGTCGATGACCTCGGCACCACCGTCGTTCAGCTCCCGGACGGCGCCACCCTCGGCAGCTACACCGTGCAGGTTCGCCGACAGGGGCCGCTCTACACGGTCATCTCGACCGGCACGGTCGGCCGCGGTCCCGTCCGCGGCAGCCGGACGCTCGCGCAGGTCGTCCGCCTGATCGCCGGCGCGAGCTTCCCCACCGGCAGCGCCATTACCAGCTACGCCGGCGTGGATGTCAGCGGCAACGCAACCCTCTCGGGTCAGGACAAGATCCCGTCGGAGTGGGCGGGCGAGGGGTGCGTGGACGAGGGCCTGAAGGACGCCGTGCACAGCAAGGACCCGACGCCGGTCTCGGCCAAGAAAGCCGACCATGTCATCGGTGCGGCGGTAACCGATGCCACCATCGCGGACAGCACCTTCAACAAGTTCGGCGATTTCACCTGGGACCAGCTCAAGGCCATGGCCGACAAGACGTACCCCACCGGCGCGCACATCACCGGTGAGGGGCCCGTCGTCAAGAATGGAAAGTGCGACACGAGCGTGCAGTCGAACTGGGGCGAGCCGTACGACAGCTCGAACCCCTGCTTCCGGTACTGGCCGATCATCTACGTCGGCGGCGACCTCAAGATCTCCGCTAACGGCAGGGGGCAGGGGATTCTCCTGGTCGATGGCGATCTCGATTTGACCGGGGGCGCCGATTTTCTCGGAATTGTCATCGTAAGGGGATCGTTCTTTTCGTCGGGGAACGGCGGCCACATCATCGGCCATCTGATGGCGTACAACGGCGGATCGATCGACAGCGACAATACCGCCACCGGTAACTCCCTCGTACAGTATTCGAGTTGTGCGATCGCGCGGGCCGTGAACGAGAGCAACCTCGCCGTCCGCCACCCGGTCCCGATCCTGGCCCGGTCCTGGATGGACCTGACCGCCTCGGGCGCCAGCTTCTGACGACGAGGCGTCCGACGACCACTCGATGAGCCGAGCCGGCGTGCCTTCCGCCCGCCGGCCGATCCTCCGATCCGACAACACGACTGGAACCGACGATGGTTCGCTTTGGCCGAAGCAGGGTGTCCGCCGGTCTCGACATCGGGAGCGGCTTCGTGAAGCTCGTGGTGATCGACCACACGAAGCCCGAGCCCGAGGTCGTGAAGGTGGTGACCAGCTCGCTGGTGCCCGACGCCATCGTCGAGGGCGAGGTCATGGACCCCGTCCTCGTCGCCGAGACGATCAGGTCCGTGGTCGAGACCGCCGGGCTGAAGCGGCCGGAGGTCGTCGCCGCGGTCGGCGGCCATGACGTGATCGTCAAGAAGATCCCGATGGACCGCATGAGCGAGCAGGACGCGGGCGAGGTGGTCCGCTGGGAGGCCGAGCAGCACGTGCCCTTCGACATGGAGAACGTGCAGATCGACTTCCAGATCCTGGATCCGGACGGGACCGGGCCGCAGATGTCCGTCCTGCTCGTCGCCGCCAAGCGCGAGCTGGTCGAGAACCGCATGAGCCTGCTCCAGGACGCGGGCGTCACGCCCGTGCTCATGGACGTGGACGCGTTCGCGCTCCACAACGCGTTCGAGTGGAACCACCCCGACGCGCTCCGGGGGCTCGTCGGCCTCGTCAACATCGGCCACGAGACGACGAACCTGAACCTGCTCGGCGATGGCGTCCCGCTGCTCGTGCGCGACGTCCCATTCGGCTCGCGCCGCCTGCGCGAGGCGCTCCAGCGCGAGCACGGCTACACCGCCGAGCAGGCCGAAACCGTCATCCAGGGGCGGGACCGCTCCGTCGACCTGCGGCTGTTCGTCTCCGAGCGCGTCGACGAGCTCGCCATGGCCGTCGAGCGCGCCGCTTCCTTCGTGATCTCGCAGTCGGGCTTCCCGTCCCTCAGCCGGGTCTTCGTCTCGGGCGGTGGCGCCCGGATCCCCGGCCTGATCGACGCGCTCGGCTCGCGGCTGAGCCTCCGAGTTGAGCCGGCCAACCCGGTCCAGCGGATCGGCGTCCGTCCCGACGTACTCGAGCACGTGGCGCTCGACGAGTTCGCGCCGATGCTCATGCTGCCCGTAGGCCTGGCCCTGCGCCAACCCCGGTAGCCCGTCGAGGCAACCTTGATCGAGGTCAACCTGCTCCCCGGGGCGACGAAGCGCCCCTCCCGCCGGACGAGGTCCCTGGCCCTGCCACGCCCCGGACGCCTCCCGGAGTTCGACCGGCGCCTCGCCTTCGTGATCGGCGCCTGGGCGCTCGCCCTCCTCCTCGGCGGCTGGATGCAGTACAGCGCCAGCAGCCGCAAGGCCGAGCTCGAGCTGCGCATCGACGCCGAGGCACAGGACTCCGCTCACTACGCCACGATCATCAAGGCGAACGCGCGCCTCACGGCGCGCCGCGACACGATCGCCCGCAAGCTGGAGCTCATCCAGCAGATCGACGCCGGCCGCTACGTCTGGGCCCACATCCTCGACGAGATCAGCCGCGCGCTGCCGCCGTACACCTGGCTCACGAACATCTACTACGTCGAGCCCGACACGACGGCCGCGCAGCCGACGCCGACGTTCCGCATCGAGGGGCGCACCGGCAGCAACCTCTCGCTCACGCAGCTCATGCGCGACCTCGAGGCGTCGCCGTTCATCCGCAACGTCACCCTCGTCGGCACCGAGGGCGTCACGGAGGCGGGTAAGTTCGTCCACAGCTTCATCCTGGAGGCGCAGTACGAGGTCCCGCCTCCGGACGCGATCGAGACGGTTTCCCTGTTCAAGCCCGAGGACTGATGTTCGGCCTGCCGTCGGACCGGAAGCAGCGCGACCAGGTTCTGCTGGGCATCCTCGCGATCGCCCTGCTGGGCGCGTACGTCTACTTCGTCTACCTACCGAAGCGCGCCGAGCTCGCGGAGCTGGATGCGCACCTCGAGCAGCTCGAGTCGAAGAACGCGGCCGCGCGTGCCATCGCCGGCAAGAGCGGCGCCGAGCTGAAGAAGAAGCTCGCGCTCTACGAGCAGCAGATCGCGCGGCTGGAGCAGCTCGTCCCGAAGACCGAAGAGGTGCCCGAGCTGCTCCACGCGATGACGCTCCGCGCCGAGGAGTCGGGCGTCGAGCTGGCCACGATGAAGCCGCAGCCCGCGGACACCACCGAGCTGTACACGCGTCAGGTCTACGAGATGAGCGTCTACGGGGCGTACGACGGCGTCGGCCGCTTCCTCGCCGCCGTCGGCTCGCTCCCTCGCATCGTCACGCCGATCGACCTGAAGCTCATTCCGCGGCCGAACGAGAAGACGCGCGACGGCGCGCAGCGGCTCCAGGCCGACTTCAAGATCGAGACGTACGTCATGCCGGGGCCGGGCGCGGTGGACCTGGCGCATCGGGAGGCCGACGATGACTCGTAGCCTCACCCTCACGCTGCTGCTGCTCCCGGCCGGCGCCGCCGCCGCGGCCGCCCAGACGCCGGCATCGAAGAAGCCGCTCCCCCACAAGGAGCCGACGTTGGTCTTCGACCGGGAGGTCTTCTCCTATCCGGCCGAGGGCCGGCGCGACCCCTACACCTCGGTCGTCGGGCGGGCGGATGGCGGCCCCCGCTTCGAGAACCTCTCGCTGCGCGGGATCATCTACGCCCCCGCGACCGGCCAGAGCCTCGTCCTCCTCGCCGACACCGTGGCCAAGAAGGCCTACCGGGCCCGGCGCGGCGACGTCGTCGGCAACGCGCGCGTGCTCGACGTCGGCCCGACTCGTGTCCTCTTCTCCGTCGACAACTACGGCGTCGTCCGGCAGGAGACGCTGGAGCTGAAGCGCAACCCCGAAGGAGCCAAGGGATGATCCCCCTCGTGCCGCTACTCACGGCTCTGCTGACCGCCCCGAACCCGGTGCGCGGCGTCGGCGTCGTCCCCGTCGACGGACGCACCGAGGTCGTCATCCGGGTCGACGCGGCGGCGGATGTGAAGGACTACCGGCTGTCGAACCCCGACCGTCTGGTGCTCGACATCTCCGGCGCGCGGCCGGCGCTCCCCGCCGAGCGCTTCGCCAACATCAACCGCGGCGGCGTGCTCGGGCTGCGGGTCAGCGAGCTCCAGCCCGAGGTCGTGCGCGTCGTCGTCGAGCTGGCGCAGCCGGTCGAGTACACGGTGCAGACGGACGGCGGCGCGATCCGGGTCTCGTTCCCGAACCCCGCCGGGCCGTTCCAGCCGTGGCAGGTCGACGGCCGGCCGGCCGCCGTGCGCGCGCCCGCACCGACGGCCGCCCCGGCGCGGCCGAGCGCGCCGCCCAAGCCGAAGATCACCGCCTCGTTCGAGCAAACGCCGATCCTCGACGTGCTGACCACGTTCTCCGAGTTCTCGGGGAAGAGCATCGTCGCCGGCGCGGACGTGACCGGTGCGGTGACCGCGCAGATCCGCGACCAGCCGTGGGATGTCGCGCTCGCGGCGATCCTGGAGGCGCAGGGGCTCACCGCCACCGAGCTGGATGCCGGGATCATCCAGGTCGAGAAGGCCGACAAGGCGCGCGACCGCGAGAAGTCCGAGGAGCTGGTCACGCGTCAGTTCCGCATCAAGTACATCGGCGTCGACTCGCTCAAGGATGCCGTTCAGCCGCTCCTCAGCGAGCGCGGCAAGCTCACCGTCAACCGCGCCACGAACACGCTCGTCGTCACCGACGGCCGCTCCGCGATGGAGCGCCTCGAGCCGATGATCCAGCAGTTCGACGTGCGCGCGCCGCAGGTCACGATCTCCGCGAAGATCCTCTTCGTCGACCGCACGGCGCTCGAGAGCATGGGGATCATCTACGACATCAAGGACTCGCGCGGCAACCAGTTGAACTCGTTCTCGCCGGGCTTCGTCGACCAGAACGGCGACGGGCTCTTCACGCCGGACGAGCAGACCAGCCAGAATGTCGTCTCGCTCGGCGGCAGCTCGGTCGCGGCGCTCGCGAACGCGACGAACCGCCCCGACGCCTCCGCGCTCCAGATCCTGACGTCGCTGGTGCTCGGGCGCCACACGCTGGTCTCCTTCATCGAGGCGCTCCAGTCGCTCTCGCTGAGCGACATCCAGGCGGCCCCCGTCGTCACCGTGATGGACAACCGCGAGGCGATGATCCAGGTCGGGGAGGAGACGCCGATCCGCGTCATCGACGCCGGCGCGCTCGGCGCGACGCAGGGCGGTGGCCAGGGCGGGCAGAACGGGCAGACCGGCTTCATCGCACCCCGCGCCACGGTCCAGATCAAGAACACCGGCGTGATCCTCACCGTCACGCCGCACGTCAACGGCGACCAGATCCTGCTCGACCTCCACGCCGAGCGCTCGAACGCGCAGCCCGGCGCCGGCGACGCGGGCGTCGTCTTCCAGACGCAGAAGGCCGAGACGCAGGTGCTGGTGAAGGATGGCGCGACCGCCGTGGTCGGCGGCCTCACCCTCATCGAGAAGACGAAGCAGCGCAGCGGGATCCCGGTCCTCATGGACCTGCCCGTCATCGGCTCGCTGTTCCGCAAGACGGTCGACAGCGAGCACAAGCGCGACCTCCTCATCATGGTCACCCCGCACATCGTGCAGGGGAGCTGACCCGCTGGCACGTCCGGAGACGAACTCATGCGGCACCTCGAATCCCTGACCCGTCCGCCGCACGGCTCGCCGGCGACCGCGTGCGGCGCCCGCCCGCGCCCGCGCCTTGGCACCAACGGCCTGGCTTGGGCGGTCGCGCTCCTCGCGACGGCGACGCTCCTCGCCGGCTGCAACGGCGACAACGTCTTCGCCAACCCCGACTCGGGCGGCCCCGTCGTCACGGACATCGCGCTCCCGCCGACCGTCCGCGTCGGCGACACGCTCGTCGTCCGCCTGACCGCCGCGGGCCCGCGCGGCGTCGCGGGCTTCTCCGTCAGCCTCCGCGGTGCGGTCGTCCGTGACACCGTCGTCCAGGTCACGCCGGCGAAGAGCGTGGTGCGCGAGGTCCAGTTCGCGCTCCCTGCGGTGTTCGAGCCGTCGACGTCGCTCGTCGTGCAGGCGAGCGCGATCGATCCGGCCGGGGTCACCGGCAAGCTGACCACGGCGTCAATCTCCGGCGTGGTCGTGCCGCCGAGCGTCGTGGAGCTCCAGGCGCCCGATTCCGTCCGCCCCGGCTCGCCCCTCACGCTGACGGCGGTCGCCGTCGGCTTCAAGCCGATCAAGGGCCTGGTCGTCCGCTTCCAGGGAGCGTTCCAGTCCGTCGTCAGCGTCCCCGTGTCCACGGCGGACACCGCCGTCCGCCCGTCGTTCCAGGTGCAGGTCCCGACGACGGTCGAGGATTCCACGCTCCTCGTCGACGTGCAGGCGGTGGACGAGACCGGCGCCGTCGGCGGCGCCACGCGGTGGGCGCTGCCCGTCGTCGTCCCGCGGCCGGAGATCACCGAGTTCTGGATCCGGCAGGACAGCGTGCGCGCCGGCGGCGTCCTCGACCTCCACGTCGAGGCGCGCGGCCTGCGCCAGGTGCAGCACTTCAACATCTACCTGCGCGGCGGCGTGCAGGTCGAATCGCTCGTCATCCCGGCCGCGCCCCCGCGCGTCCACGTCGAGCAGGACATCCCCGTGCCCGTCCCCGCCGGGATGCGCGGCATCCCGATCTCCGTGCTCATCGTCGCGGTCGACGGCGCCGGGAGGCTCAGCAACGAGCGGGTCGACAGCGCCACGGTCGTACTCGACGACCCGGTGATCACGAACCTCATCGTGTCGAACACCGTGTGGCCCTGCGGGACGCTCGACGCCCGGGTGGAGGCGCACAGCATCAGCCCGCGGCGCCTCGTCCGCGTCGAGCTCTCGCTCCGGCAGGCGTTCGAGGCCGACGTCTCCGCCGCCGTCGACCCGCAGCGCACGTATGTGACGCAGGACATCGCCGTGCCGCTCACGACGGACATGTACCGGTCGGGCTTCGCCAGCCTGCTCGTGTTCGCGAAGGTCGTCGACGAGAGCGGCGCCGTGAGCCCGATCGACTCCGCATGGGTGCCCGTGGTGCCCTCGCCAGACACGGCGTGCACCGGCAGCACCGCGGGCGGCCCCGCCGTCTCGCTGTCGGTCTCCGGCCTGGGCGATGCGCCGGACGTGGCCGGCTCCCTCGGCGATGCGCGCGATCGGCCTCGTCTCGCGCGCGCGGCCGTCGCGGCCCGCCCGGCCATCCGCGGTCCGGCGCCGCCCATCGCCGCCGCCGCCGCGGACGCGGCCATCCCCGACCCGCCGGAGCAGCGCCGCGAGTGGGCGTGGGAGGGTGGACAGATCCCTCGAGGCGGGATATATACCAGCGAGGTGTGAGTCACGAGAGCCCGGTTCGCGCCGGGCTCTTTCCTTACTGCGCAGGGACCGCCATGCACTTCCGCTTCCACACGGCCGGCGAGTCGCACGGCCGCGGCCTCGTCGCCCTCGTCGAGGGCGTCCCGGCCGGCGTGCCGATCTCGGCCGAGCGCGACATCGACCCGGAGCTCAAGCGTCGCCAGGGCGGCTACGGCCGCGGCGGCCGCATGAAGATCGAGCAGGACCGCGCCGAGTTCCTCTCCGGCGTCCGCTTCGGCGAGACGCTCGGCTCGCCTCTCGCAATGGTGATCTGGAACCGCGATTGGGACAACTGGCGCAAGGCGATGTCGCACGAGCCGCCGCCGCCGGACGCCGACCCCGACCTGCTGCGGCGCGTCCATCTGCCGCGCCCGGGCCACGCCGACCTGGTCGGCGTCCTCAAGTACGACCGCGAGGACGCGCGCGACATCCTCGAGCGCGCCTCCGCCCGCGAGACGACCGCCCGCGTCGCCGCCGGCGCCGTCGCCAAGCGGTTCCTCGCCGAGCTCGGCATCACGATCGGCAGCTACATCGTGCGCCTCGGCCCGATCGAGGCCCGCGTCCCCGACCCGCTCCCCGACGACATCAACGCCGTCTCCGACCTCTCGCCGGTCCGCACGCTGGACCCGGAGGCCGACCGCCGCATCATCGAGGAGATCGACTCCGCGAAGCTCGAGGGCGACACGCTCGGCGGCGTCTTCGAGGTCGTTGCCCGCGGGCTGCCGCCCGGCCTCGGCAGCCACGTCTCCTGGGACCGCCGCCTCGACGGCCGCCTCGCCCAGGCGCTCATGTCCATCCAGGCCATGAAGGGCGTCGAGATCGGCCTCGGCTTCGAGGCCGCGCGCCGCCGCGGCTCCCAGGTCCACGACGAGATCGAGGCCGACGCCGCCAGCCTCCACACCGGCGGCTACCGCCGCACCCGCAACAACGCCGGCGGCCTCGAGGGCGGCATGACCACCGGCGCGCCGCTCGTCTGCCGCGTCGCCATGAAGCCGCTCTCCACGCTCATGCGCCCGCTCCAGAGCGTCGACCTGCGCACCGGCGACCGCGCCGCCGCGATCCGCGAGCGCAGCGACGTCGTCGCCCTCGCCGCCGCCGGCGTCGTCGGCGAGGCGATGGTCGCCATCATCCTCGCCGACGCCGTCCTCGAGAAGTTCGGCGGCGACTCCCTTGCCGAGGTGCGGCGGAACCTCGACGGGTACCGGGGTAGGCTCATCCAGCGCTTCCCCGGCGGGGCCGGAACCGCGGAGCATGCCGACGCCTGAGCCGACCCGCGTCGTGCTCGTCGGCTTCATGGCCGCCGGCAAGTCCACGGTCGGGCGCATCCTCGCCGACCGGCTCGGTTGGGACTTCGTCGACTTCGACGAGGAGATCGAGCGCCGCACCGGCATGACTGTCCCGGACATCTTCCTGCGTCGCGGCGAGCGGTACTTTCGCGACCGGGAGGCGGCGCTCACTGCGGAGCTCGCCCACCGCGAGGGCGTCGTGCTCGCGCCCGGCGGCGGCTGGATCACGCAGCCCGAGCTGCTCGAGTCGCTCGGCCCCGACTCGCTCGTCGTCTGGCTCCGCCTGACGCCCGAGGAGGCGGTGCGCCGCGCGTTGGGCGACGCCGTCAAGCGCCCGCTCCTCGCCGGCCCCGACCCGCTCGGCCGCGCCGAGTTCCTCATGGCCGAGCGCGAGCCGCTCTACCGCCTCGCCGACGTCGCCGTTGACGTCGTCGGCAAGCCGCCGGACGAGGTGGCCTGGGAGATCGCGCAGATGGTTCGTGGACACTGAGCGCGCGGAACACCATATGCCCGCTTCCGCGCTCGCCTCCGCTCCCGCTCCCCGGGAGCGCGGAGCGCCTCGGCGTCCACCAACCCCCGGCAGAAATTGGGGTATCAGCTAGACCATGACCGCACGGAAGAACAAGACTCGCCTGGTCATCGTCGAGTCGCCCGCGAAGGCGAAGACGATCGGCAAGTATCTCGGCCCGGGCTACCGCGTCCGCGCCTCGGTCGGCCACATCCGGGACCTCCCCGAGCGCGAGCTGGGCGTGGACGTCGACAAGGGGTTCGCGCCGAAGTACGTCACGATCCGCGGCAAGGGCAAGATCATCCAGGAGCTGCGCCGGGAGGCCGACGCCGCCGACGAGGTCATCCTGGCCACCGACCCGGACCGCGAGGGGGAGGCGATCGCCTTCCACGTCGCCGAGCAGCTCGGGTACCAGCCCGACGACGGCGGCTCACGCCGCGGCAACGGCGCCAACGGCCGCTTCCGCCGGGTCCTCTTCCACGAGATCACGCGCGATGCGGTCCGCAAGGCGCTCGAGCACCCGGTCGCGCTGGACATGCGCAAGGTCGAGGCGCAGCAGGCGCGCCGGATCCTCGACCGCCTCGTCGGCTATCAGGTCTCGCCTCTCCTCTGGAAGCCGATCCGGCCCGGCCTCTCCGCCGGCCGCGTGCAGACCGTCGCGCTCCGCCTCATCGTCGAGCGCGAGCAGGAGATCCGCGCGTTCGTCCCCGAGGAGTACTGGTCGATCACGGCGCAGCTCGAGAAGGACGGGCAGCGCTTCGAGGCGAAGCTCCACCACATCGACGGCAAGGCGTTCCGCCTCCAGAACGAGGCCGCCGCGGCCGACGTCCTCGCCGATGTCCGCGGCCTGCCGTTCGTCGTCTCCACCGTCAAGCGCCGCGAGCGCACCAAGAGCCCGCCGGCGCCGTTCACCACCTCCACGCTCCAGCAGGAGGCCGCCAAGCGGCTCGGCTTCTCGCCGCAGAAGACGATGCGCGTCGCGCAGCAGCTCTACGAGGGCGTCGACCTGGGCGACGAGGGCGCCGTCGGCCTCATCACCTACATGCGCACCGACTCGACGCGCGTCGCCGCGAGCGCCGTCGCCTCGGCCCGCGACTGGATCGCGGGCGAGTTCGGCGAGCGCTACCTGCCGGGCGCGCCGCGCCTCTGGGCCGGCCGGCAGCAGAAGGGCGCGCAGGAGGCGCACGAGGCCATCCGCCCGACCGAGGTGCTCCGCCGCCCCGAGAGCGTCAAGCCGTTCCTCGACCGCGACCAGTACCGCCTCTACGAGCTGGTGTGGCTCCGCTTCGTCGGCTCGCAGATGGCCAACGCCCTCTTCGACACCACGACCGTCGACTTCGACCTGACCGGCCAGAGCGCCAGGAAGTACCTCTTCCGCGCCACCGGCTCGGTCATGAAGTTCGACGGCTACACGCGCCTCTACCAGGAAGCGCGCGAGGACGGCGACCACCGCACGCTCGAGGACCTGGCGCCGCTCCCCGCCCTCGACGCGGGCGACGCCTGCACGCTCCTCGAGCTCGTGCCGGCGCAGCACTTCACCCAGCCGCCGCCGCGCTTCACCGAGGCGTCGCTGGTCAAGGAGCTGGAGAAGCTCGGCATCGGCCGGCCGTCGACGTACGCCCAGATCATCGCCACGCTCACCGACCGCGAGTACGTGGAGGTGACGCAGAAGAAGTTCCTCCCCACCGCGCTCGGCGAGACCGTCGCGCAGGTGCTCGTCCGCGTCTTCCCGGACCTCTTCGACGTCGGCTTCACCTCCGAGATGGAGACCGAGCTGGACAAGATCGAGGAGGGCGACCTGGGGTGGCGCAAGGTGCTCGAGGACTTCTACGGCCCGTTCCAGCGCCAGCTCGCCGTCGGCGAGGCGAAGAGCACCGAGGTCGTCAAGGACGTCGTCGCCGCCGACGCCGGGCCGTGCCCCGAGTGCGGCCGGCCCATGGCCGTCCGCTGGAACCGCTTCGGCCGCTTCCTCGCTTGCACCGGCTACCCGGAGTGCCGCCACACCGAGTCGCTCGACCGGAAGGCCAAGGACGAGCCGAAGCCGATCGGGCAGAAGTGCCCGAAGTGCGGCGGCGAGCTGGTCGAGCGCGCCGGCCGCTTCGGGCCGTTCATCGCCTGCTCGAACTACCCGAAGTGCAAGCACACCCAGCCCGTGACCGTCCCCGGGCTGAGGTGCCCGGAGTGCGGCCAGGGCGACGTCGGCGAGAAGCGCACTCGGCGCGGCAAGATCTTCTGGGGGTGCACCCGCTACCCCGATTGCCGGTGGTCGACCTGGGATCGGCCCGTCGCCGGCCCGTGCCCGGACTGCGGCTCGCCCTACCTTTCCGAGAAGAGCACGAAGGCGCGCGGCGCGTTCCTGAAGTGCCCGCAGTGCAAGGGCGAGTTCGAGCCCGCATCGCTCGAGGAGGGCCGTGGCTGAGGTCACCGTCGTCGGCGGCGGGCTCGCGGGCTGCGAGGCCGCCTGGCAGCTCGCCGAGCGCGGTCACACCGTCACGCTCGTCGAGATGCGCCCCGTCGCCCACACGCCGGCGCACCGGACCGACCACCTCGCCGAGCTCGTCTGCACCAATTCGTTCAAGAGCGAGGAGCTGACGAACGCGCACGGCCTCCTCAAGGCCGAGATGCGCGACCTCGGCTCGATCCTGCTCCGCGCCGCCGACGCCGCGCGCGTCCCCGGCGGCACCGCGCTCGTCGTCGACCGCGCGATCTTCGCCGAGACGATGACGCGGCTCGTCTCCGGCCACCCGCGCATCACCGTCGAGCGCCGCGAGGTCACCGCGCTCCCCGCGGGTCCCGCCGTCATCGCCTCGGGGCCGCTCACGTCGGATACGCTGACGGCCGACATCGCCCGCCTCCTCGGCGACGAGGGCCTCGCGTTCTACGACTCCATCGCGCCGATCGTCCACGGCGACTCCATCGACCGCCGCATCGCATTCGACGCGGCGCGCTGGGGCAAGGGCGACGGCGGGGATTACCTGAACTGCCCGCTGAGCCGCGAGGAGTACGAGGCGTTCCTCGCCGCGCTGCGGGCCGCGGACGTCTACCAGGGGCACGAGTGGGAGGGGCTGCCGTTCGGCGCGAGCGCCGGCGCCGGCGTCGCGGGGCCCCCCCCCGATTCCACGATCGCGCCCGACGCGGGGCAGCTCCATGGCCGGACCGGCCAACCGCTCGACCCGTCCATCCCCTACTTCGAGGGCTGCCTCCCGATCGAGGTCATGGCCGCCCGCGGCGATGACACGCTCCGCTTCGGCCCCATGAAGCCGATCGGGCTGCGCGACCCGCGCACGGGCAAGCGCCCCTGGGCCGTCGTCCAGCTCCGGCGCGAGGACCGCGCCGGCAACATGTGGAACATGGTCGGCTTCCAGACCCGCCTGCGCACCGGCGAGCAGCGCCGCGTCTTCCGCATGATCCCCGGGCTCGAGAACGCCGAGTTCCTGCGCTACGGCTCGATCCACCGCAACACCTACCTGAACTTCCCGATGCGGCTCGCGCCGTACGGCGCGCCGCCCGGCCGCCCGGACCTCCTCTTCGCCGGCCAGCTCACCGGCGTCGAGGGGTACACCGAGTCCGCGGCCTCCGGCATCCTGGCCGGTGCGAACCTGGACCGCATCCTCCGCGGCGAGCGCCCCGTGCTCCCGCCCCCGACCACCATGCTCGGCGGGCTGTTCCGTTACCTGCGCGAGGCGACGCCGGGTGAGTTCCAGCCGATGAACTCGAACTTCGGCCTCCTCGAGCCGCTCGCCGAGGCGGTCCGCGATAAGGCGCGCCGCCGCGAGCGCCTCGTCGAGCGCGCGCGCGCCGACTTCCGCGCCTGGCTCCGCGACTGCGGCATCGACGGCGGAGCGGGCGAGTGGAAGGGTGGGGGAGTGGGGGAACCGCCCATCGCCCACGCCCCCGC
>JADGGV010000508.1 GCA_019689775.1 Gemmatimonadota bacterium | reverse complement strand
TCCCTCGCGGCGGTGGGATACAGGGTGCGGTCCGGGCGTTTGCGGCCGCTGCACCGCGGCGTCTACCCCGTGGGTCCGCTGGTGCCGCCCGGGGCGCGTGAGATGGCGGCCGTCCTGTGGCGACCGGGCCCGGCGCCGTGGTGAGTCACCGGAGCGCCGCCGCGTTGTGGGGGATGCTGCCGCGGCCCGGGAACGACAGCTGGTCGCTGGCGGCGGATGAGGACCCGGTCGATGTCACGGTGGTGGGGGCCAACCGTGGTCGTCGCCCGGGCATCCGCGTCCGCCGCGCCGTCCGGCTCGACGGGGACGAACGGACAGTGCGGGACGGCATCCCGACCACCACGCCTGCCCGTACGCGTCTGGATCTGGCGGATGTCGTGGGCACGCGGGAGCTGGAGGGGGCGGTGGCCCCAGCGGAACGGGAGGGGATCGTCGAGCGCGACGCGCTCAACGCACTTCTCCGGCGCCACCGCGGGCACCGCGGCACGCGCGCGCTCCGGGCGGTCGTGGAGCAAGAGGGAGGGCCGCGGTTCACGCGCTCCGAGGCGGAGGCGAGGTTCCTCGCCCTCGTTCGCAGAGCCGGGCTCCCGGCTCCCGAAGCGAACGTCGGCGTCGGCCCGTACGAAATCGATTTTCTCTGGCGGTCGGCGGGAATCGCCGTGGAAGTGGACGGGTTCCGGCACCACTCGTCCCGGCCCCGCTTCGAGGGGGATCGTCGCAAGGACGCCTGGCTCGTTGCTGCCGGCATCACGGTTCTCCGCTTGTCCTGGCGGCAGATCGTGGAGGAGGAGGTGGCGACCGCGGTCCAGGTCGGGCAGGCCCTCGCCCGGGCAGACGTGGATCGGGGATAGCCCGAGGACGACATGCCCGCCGGCCGGATGCGGGCTCGATGCGACGAGGTGGTCCCCCGACCGGAGCGATCCGGATGCCTCCCGAGGCGACGTCGCCCGACCCTCAGCCCTCGTCGTCCTCGCCTGTGGGGCGCAGCAGCGTCAGCGCGCGCTGCGCGATGTGCTCCATCTGCTCGTCGCGCTCCCGGGCCCAGTGGCGCAGGCGGATCGCGTTCCAGCCCAGCCCGGCGGCGCCAAGGAGCGCAAGGGCGAGGGCGCCGGACGGCTCGGCGCCGATCACGAGCAGGAGGACGGCCAGCACGAGCGCGATCATGCCCAGCGCGTTGAAGCCGGCGGCGTCGCCCTTCAGCGTGCCGAGCCGGAGCTGATGGCCGTGCTCCGTCGGCTCGATGCAGGCGTGCAGGTTGCCGTTCCGCCACGCCCGCACGACGCTGCCCGACCGCTCCTTGCCGTTTGCGTGGAACGTCCGGCGCAGCTCCGCGACCAGCAGCTCCCACTCGCGATCGTCCGGCGCGCGCGGCAGGTCCACGACGCGCCCGGCGGAGATCGGCATGCCGAGGTGCGAGCGGCGCGCGGGCAGCGCGCGCTGCGCGTCGAGCGCGGCGGCGGCCTCCGCGATGCGCGCCGGCGCGACGCCCACCTCCCGGCCGATCGCCTGGAGTTCCGCCAGCGTGAGCCCGTCGGCGGAGGAAGAGCCGGTGGCCGCGGCAGGCTCCCGCGTGGCCGCGGCCGCCTCGAAGATGCGGGCGATCTCCTCGTCGCTGTAGCGTCGTTCGCCGTCCATCGACATCTCCGCGGGTTGAAGCGCGGCGCAGTCGGAGCGCGCCGCGGCGCGATCAGATGGGCACGCGCACCGCTTCGCCGTGACACCAGGACGTGATCGCACCGCGTCGCGGCGGGGCCACGGCCCGGCCGCCCCGCATCGCGGCGGAAGGAAGGCCCCGCCGGCGCCGCGGCCTCGGCGGGCGAGGATACCGCCGGGAGCCCGGCCGCGGCAAGGTCCGAGCGCCGGTCCCGGGCGTCGAGGGCGCACGCTGTCAGCGGCGATCGCCGATGTCCGAGCGCGGAGGACGCACGCGCATGCGCCGGTCGGCGACGCGGGGGGTTCGCTGCTCTTCGTGCCGCATCCGGATATGACGACCCGCGGCCGCGTCACCACCGCCCATCCCCGGCTGCCGGAGGGATCCGATGGCCGGATCGCCACTGGAATTATCGATTCGATGACATAATGTCGTATTAATCAATTCAGATAGGATGAACAGGATCACATCTGATTACCTACCATTATAATACTGATCACACATATATACGACAACCAAAAGACCGCCACCATTCTGCACGCACAATTATTGCATCACGGTGTACACACATCCTCATTCAGATGAGATATCAGACGTGATCCTGTTCATGCTGTCCAACTCAGCCGTCGAGGCCCGTCACGCGCCCAGCGCCGGACCTCGGCCGCGCGCGCGGTCCCCCGCCTCGGTCGCACCGCCAGCCATCCCCGCCCCGCCACTCCCACTCCTCTTGACATCGGCAGGACGGCCCCCGACCTTTCCTGTCGATACCTAGAGAAGAGACGCCCGGAGCCAACCATGTCGCCGCGCGGACAGACGGACGCCCTGCGGGGCTCGCTCGATCTGCTGATCCTGAAGACGCTCTCGCTGGCGCCGATGCACGGGTGGGGGATCAGCCAGCGGATCCAGCAGATCTCGGAGGGCGTGCTGGAGGTGAACCAAGGCTCGCTGTACCCGGCGCTCCAGCGGCTGGAGAAGGATGGGCTGATCACGAGCCGCTGGGGCACGACGGCGAACAACCGCCGGGCGCGCTACTACGAGCTGACCGCGGCGGGGCGTCGCGCGCTGGGCGAGGAGTTGGCGACGTGGCGGCGCTTCGCGGCGGGGCTGGAAGCGGTGCTGCGCACGAGCTGATACCGGTTCGCCCGATCCGTTCCCGCGTCCGCCGGCGTGCCTCGCCCGGGCCGGGCCGATACCGGAGGCCCCGATCCGTTCCCGCCGCGGCCTGCGCGCCCGCTTCCGATCGCTTCCCGGGCGGAGCGGCGAGGCGGAGGAGCGTCCCGAACGCGGATCGTCCACCACCGAACCACCACCGGAGCACCCGATGAGCCGCCGTTCGGCCGTCCGCGCGCGTCTGCGCCTCCTGTTCCTCCGCCGGTCCGCGGAATCGCGGATGGAGGAGGAGCTTCGCTTTCACATCGACCTGGAGACGGAGCGGCTGCTCCGGGACGGGCTGGACGAGCGGGAGGCTCGGCGGCGGGCGCTCGTC